>JAKAXP010000126.1 GCA_021816545.1 Bacteroidota bacterium | reverse complement strand
GCCGGCCGGAACACCCAGCAGGAACCTCATCATGTTGTAGTTCACCTCTAGCGTGCGGAGCATTGATGACTTTGAATTCTCAAGCATCGTAACCGTAGACTGCATCTGGTCAACGTCGGTTGCCTCAGCCATGCCAACGCTGTACATTGCCTTCGTTGAGGCGAGTATGGCATTCAGGTTCTCAAGGTTCGCCTCCACCACTTTCATTGATTCCTTAAGGGTAAGGATCAGAAAGTAGACATTTTTAATGTTTTCCTTTGTGTCAAGTGTTGTCTGCTCCAGGCCCTGGCGTGCAAGAGTGGACGCCATCTTTGCTGTCTGGACACCAACAAGCCACGGTGCGTTGAAAACGACTGTTGAGAGCGATGCGCCTATCGATGCATCATAATTCGTTCCGAACTTGAAGGGGGTTGGCGTACCGCCGAAATTGATAATCCTTGTCATAATGGCAAGGTTGTAACTCAGCGATGCGGATGCATCAATAGATGGCAATCCTGCCGCCATAGCTTCCCAGACACCTTTTTCGGATGCCAGCAGGTCATACCTGGCGGCTGCCACGCTCCGGTTGTGGTCAAGAGCATACTCCACTGCCTGGTCAACTGACAGCGAGAGAGCCTGGGGCGTATCCTGCGCCTTCAGATTGCTGCCGGCCACAGCGGCAAAAATCAAAATAAAAGCAATTAATCTTCTTTCCATATGATTACTTATTTCAGTTCAATTTTAAAATCAAATTTCATTCTCCAATGAATCAATCAACTGCATTCCCTTTTCAGTGGATATCCCACGCATGAAATTTACCATCAGGTTACGCATTATATCCTGACGGAGGAACAGCTCTCTCGGGAAGAGTTCCTCATTGCCTGCCATTGTGGAAATGCCTTTGAAAGCCCTGCCGACTATCTCAACATTAATATTCTCCCTGAATATCCCCTGGCTGATTCCCTTCTCAAGGATTTTCCTTGCAGCCTCATAATCAGGGTTCTCGCATTTTTCGCTGAGGCGTTTCAGCACATTGCTGTGATATTTCTTCAGGTCAGACCCGATCAGGGGGTTCATTGTGGCAGCGTGGTCCCTTCCCATGCGGACAATGCAAATGACAGCCGATATCACATCGGGAGAGCTTTCAAGTATCTTTTCGATCATCTCCCTCTGCTTTGCAATCATTGCGTCCATCACCGCATAGAGCAGGGTATCCTTGTCAATGAACCGCTCGTAAATGCTTCTCTTTGAGATCCCGAGGTGGGCAGCAATAGAGTCCATCGTCACGGCCTTAATGCCGTAGACGCGGAACAGCTCGGCGGCACCGGATATGATCCTTTCATCATATTCTTCCATCTGGTTCATCAATATTCCGGGAAATCGGCTGCAATATTCAGAAAACTTTTTGAGTTTTCATAGTTTTTTCTGATAAAAAAATATTAATAGCCGATGAGTGGCGGGATTATGCCGGTGAACGGGGATCTTTTAAAAGTCGGCACTCGGCACTCGGCACTCGGCAGTCCCGATGCTGACTGCCGACTGGTACTGCTGACTGCTGACTGGTACTGCTGACTTCTACCTGTAGAGATAGACCGTCCCCCTGTATTCCCGTCCCTGGTATTCGACGTCATCGTAACCCTCGGCACGGAGGACGTAGAAGTAGGCACCGGGTTCGGCCCTGCGCTCGCTGTTGTTGACTTTGCCGTCCCAGCCCGGCCATCCCTGGAGATCCTCACCGCTGCCCTCGAAGCGGTAGACCCTGTTGCCAGTCTTGGTGAAGACCTGCAGACTGAGGTAGCGGATCGACTTCTTGTCAGGGACAAAATAGTCGTTGAGTCCGTCATCATTGGGGGTGAATACATTCGGTATCTGCAGGGATGATGGGAGTACCTTGATCTTCACTGAGACTGAGTCACGGCAGGTGAGGTCACTCTCAATAACCAGCGAGACTGTATACTCGCCGGGAGTATAATATTTATGTGTACCCGGATCCGGCATCGTTGAGACGGAATCGTCCCCGAACCTCCACAGGTATTTTGATCCCCTCACCGAATTATCGGTAAATGCTATTTCCAGGGGAGCCTCCCCCTCGAGCGGTTCCGCGGTGAACTCAGCCTTTACATGAATTGATGTATAGTCGAAGGAAGCTGAGGATGAGCACCCGAAGCTGTCAGTGACCTGAAGGGTGTACCTGACATCCTGCAGCGGCGGAGAAAATGTAATAGGATCAATCTCAAGGTCGGGGTATGGAATGGCTGATGCCGGCGATGATGACCACAGATGCCTGATGCCGTTAGGAAGCCTTCTTGAGGCATTTGTCAGCGGATCATAGTACGAGAAGTTGTCAGGGTTGGCGGTTCCGTCCAGCGCAACATAATCACATGTATAATGGAGCAGTGCGGCACGGACAAACGGTCTGTCAAGGTTCACCCATGCATACAGATCGGTACTGTAGCCACCGCCGTCAGTGATCTGCACCCTGTACCCTCCTTCGGCAAGGCCTCCGGCAGTGGATGTCAAGCCTGATTCGGTCCTGACAGGTATTGTGTATCCTCCTCCGGTTTCGTTGTACTTTGTCCATGTAAATGTGTAAGGGGCAGTTCCTCCCGGGCTTGATGCCACGAGGGTACCCGTATCATCCGTTCCGGAGGTACAGAATATAAAAACAGGATCGGTCCGCAGAGTGGCCGGATAGTTTGTATACCTGACGGTGCGGCTGCCCGGGGCAGTGATCTGCGCCTGCACTGCCAGTGGCAACATGATGATTATGAGGGCCAGGTATCTTGACACGCCTGAATAACGGATTTAGTAGTCCTTTTGATATGCAAACCTAATAAAAAATGCCGTTCTTTGGGGGATTAAAATTCTGCATTCTCATTCATGTTTCGCGACTATCTGAAAGAGCTTAACGAGGCGCAGCAGGCTGCCGTTGTCAATACTGAGGGACCTGCAATGGTCATTGCCGGGGCTGGGTCAGGGAAGACCAGGGTTCTGACCTACAGGATAGCCCATCTTCTGCAGCAGGGTGTGCCTGCACACCGGATCCTCGCGCTCACCTTCACAAACAAGGCTGCCGGGGAGATGAAGGAGCGAATCAACAAAATCGCGGGACCGGAGACGGCACGATACCTCTGGATGGGAACCTTCCATTCGATATTCGCGAAATTTCTCCGTTTTGACGGGCATCACCTGGGGTACAAGAGCAATTTTACGATTTACGACACTGACAATACCAGGAGCCTGATACGCACTATAATAAAGGAACTGAACCTGGACGATTCGGTTTACAAGCCCGCATCCATTGCAGGACGTATCTCGCATGCAAAGAACAATCTTATTACCGCACAGCAGTACAGTTCAGTGCCCCAGATAACTGAGTCGGACAAGGCTTCACGCATACCCGAGACTGCAAACATATACAGGCACTATGCAGCAAGGTGCTTCAAGGCCAACGCGATGGACTTTGATGACCTGCTGCTGAACATCAACATCCTTTTCCGTGACTTCCCTGCAGTGCTGGAGGAATACAGGAACCGGTTCGACTATGTCCTTGTGGATGAGTACCAGGACACCAACTTCTCGCAGTACATAATCGTTCACAAGCTTTCCGAAAGCCACAGGAACCTCTGTGTGGTGGGTGACGATGCGCAGAGTATCTACTCGTTTCGCGGTGCACGCATTGAGAACATCCTCAATTTTCAGAATGACTATCCTGACTACCGGTTGTTCAAACTTGAACAGAACTACCGGTCAACCCAGACAATTGTCAATGCGGCCAACAGTGTCATTGAGAAGAATGCCGGGCAGATCAGGAAAACAATTTATTCCAGGAACGAGGAGGGGGAAAAGATCAGGGTAATACAGACCACAATCGACAGCGAGGAGGGAATCCTCACAGCCTCCGACATTCAGGATACCAGGATGCGTGAGCGGCTCGACTGGAAAGATTTTGCAATACTTTACCGCACCAATGCGCAGTCGCGAATCTTCGAGGAGATGCTGCGGAAGCGCAACATCCCATACAAGATCTACGGAGGACAGTCGTTCTACGAGCGAAAGGAGATTCGGGACCTCATAGCCTACCTGAGGCTGGTAGTCAACCCTGACGATGAGGAAGCCCTCCGGCGGGTCATCAACTACCCGAAAAGAGGCATCGGCGATACAACTGTGCAGAAGCTTATGGAGCTGGCGAGATCACTTGATGTGAGTATCTGGTCAATAATCAGCTCGCCGGAGCTAAGTGCGCAGTATCTTGCTCCTGCCCTGCGGGCAAAGATCAGCCTGTTCACCGGGCTCATGCGGCCGGTGATGGCCGTGGCGGAAACTGCAACTGCCTATGATATTGCTTTCAACATGGCATCAGCCAGCGGAATCCTCAGTGAGCTGAAACAGGGGCAGGTGCCGGAGGAGATCGACAGGCTTGAGAACGTGCAGGAACTGCTGAACGGTATCAAGGAGTTTACCGAATCAGCCGTCACAAACGGAGAGCCATCCGACATTGCCACCTGGCTGCAGTCGGTTTCGCTGCTGACTGACCAGGACATGGAGAAGCCTGAAGACAGGGACAAGGTCACGCTGATGACAATCCACTCCGCCAAAGGTCTGGAATTCAAATATGTATACATAGTAGGCCTTGAAGAGAATCTCTTCCCTTCAGCCATGAATCTATTCAGCCCCCGTGAGCTCGAGGAGGAGCGCCGGCTGTTCTATGTGGCCATCACACGGGCATGCCGCAGGGTGACGCTGAGCTATGCCCTCAACCGGTACAAGTGGGGGACGCTTGAGAGGAGCTCCCCAAGCCGCTTTATCGGTGAGATTGAGAGTGATTTCCTGTACTATCCGCAGACGGGAGGCCGGCCATTCGGTCAGCGAGCCGTGTATGAACCTCGTCCCGGCACCGGGGCCGTGGAACAGCCGCCCCCGTTCATTCCGCCAGCCAGGATGACAAGGCTCCGTGATGTAAAGGGGCCGTCAGAGCAGGGAGCCGAAAGCAGCCGTGCAGGCGGCGGGAGCCAAGCGGGCAGAGGCGGCCAGACGGGTGGCGGGACCCATGCGGGTGGCGGGAACCATCCGGGTGGCGGGAACCATCCGGGTGGCGGGAGTACCGCTCAGGGTCATGGCATTGGTTCAGGCCAGGGACAGGCATATGGCGCTGGCCAGGGAGTTGTCAGGAGCGCCGGGCAGGCACATGGTAATGGCGCCGGACAGGTACCCGGCATCAACTGGGACCTGGAGGAGGGCGACAGGGTCATGCACGAACGGTTCGGAGAGGGGGAAGTAATCTCAGTAGAGGGCGAATCGCCCAACACCACAGCACTCATAAACTTCAAGACGGCCGGGACGAAGAAACTGCTGCTTCGCTTTGCAAAACTGACAAGATTATAAACCGGTAAAACCTGCCGACCTGTACTGCCTTCCCGATCCGCCAGCAGGCGGATACGGGGTTGATCCTGCTCCTTTGTCGCAGTCTCAAACTGCTGACTGGTACTGCTGACTGCCTACTAAAAGAGAGGACCGGTATTGCTGCCGGCCCTCCCTCTGAAGTTTATGAAGTTCAAATAAATGGATGCACTAACCTGTTATGCTTCGGTTGATCCGGTTTCACCCGTAACCCCGGCATCAGCAACCGGTGCTGCTTCAACCTGCCATAATCCCTTCTCAATCAGCACTGAGTGGTAGAGTGTTGCGAACGAACTCTTGACCCACATGTCTGATACAAGCACTCCTATGAAGAAGCA
Source organism: Bacteroidota bacterium (assembly GCA_021816545.1). GTDB lineage: Bacteria > Bacteroidota > Bacteroidia > Bacteroidales > VadinHA17 > SR-FBR-E99. The sequence continues at coordinate 985 of JAKAXP010000126.1, read as the reverse complement.
GATGAACCCAGCAATGTAAATGAAGAAGCTGACAAGGCCCATGAGGAAGATTGTCCACCCGTGTCCGCGGGTAAGCCTCCAGCTCTCCTCGGCTGCCTTGATAGGGTCAAGGTTCCTGTCCATAACAAGATAGGGTGTGAATGCCAGGCGGCAGGCCAGGATGATGCCCGGAACAAAAAGGAAGACAACGCCAATTCCTATAAGTGCTGTAAGCAGCAGGTTGGCAAGTACGATATTAAGGTAGTTCCTGCGGAAACCGCTGATAAGCATGTCAAAGTCAGGGGTGACCTGGCGTGCAGCCTGCACGAACATCATCTTTGCCCCGTACTTGAATACCGGCATGAGCAGGAAATAATAAAGGAGGGCGATAAGGCCCATGAACGCTGCTGCCAGCCCGAAGGCGCCAAACTTGAAGAAATCATCCATTTCAAACGGGATGTTTCTTAAATCACTTGCATCAAAGTCATACTTTGCGTGAGTTCCCATCATAGGTGATGTGATTACGGCCAGTACAAGAACCACAAGGAGTAACCTGAGGAAATTGTCTGCCATTGCCTTCCATCCTGTGCCGTAAGCCCCGCTGAATGAAGGTGCATACCTGTAAATGCTTTTTGCTTCCATGTCTTTTTGCTTTTTACTGTTTTTACTTATCCGAAAAATTTCGTTTGTTGAAGCAAATCTATTACAGTACTGAAAGACGGAATTCATACCTTAGTAGTGATTTTGAAAAACACTACTTAAGTATGGCTGGTACTACTTTAGTAGTGTCTGTAAATCAACAGGATAGGTCTTAATCTGCAGATGGAATACATAAGCCTCGTCATTTTTGTCTTCTCCGCAGCGATGGCTGCAGGCAGTATTCTGCTTGTCACAAGACTCCTTGAGGAGTATCCCCTCCCCTTTCTGAGGTCACTTTTTTACCATAACCTGTTCATTTCGGCTTTCGGTTTCTACGGTATATGGGGTCAGTTTATAATAGTTGCCC
>JAKAXP010000125.1 GCA_021816545.1 Bacteroidota bacterium | reverse complement strand
CAGAAGGAAACTTGAGGAGCTGGTTATGAAGTACCCGAATTTCACCCCTGATCAGTTAAAAACCATCAATATACCATTCCTGATTGTCGCAGGAGATCATGATATCATTAATCCGGACCAGACAATGGCCCTGTTTAATAATCTCCCGATGGCTGACCTGTTCATTGTTCCGCATGCCTCACATCTTGTACCTATTGAAAGCCCGGAGCTTATCAACAGTGAAATAATAAGATTCCTCAAGACTCCCTACAGGGATATTGACAGGTACTATTTCTTTAAAATGCTCCAGTAAAATTTTACAGTTAAATTAGAGCCTGAATCATTGGCACCACAATCAGGCTCCAGATGGAACAGAGAGACTACCTCCTCCGCGAGATTGAAAAGATCGGCATGGTCATCAGGGCCATCCGGCAGAAGCTCTTCGGGGGAAGCGATGAGCTTGCTGTCACTTTAGATGCACCGGCAGAGGCTCTCAAGGAGATGCTTAAGGAAGAGGCATTTCTTGATCTCGACGAACTTCTTGCCATGGATACTGCAGCCACGGATGAATACCTGTCCGGCATGAAAGGATTCAACACGGAGAATATTGAACTCCTTGCAGCAACCCTCGCAGATATAGGATTTACAGGCACTTCGGCCGATTCTTCCCTTCTCCTGCGGAAGGCACTGCACCTCTATGAGATCTGCAGCCTCCGTGACAGAACCTACTCCTTCGCCCGTGAGGCTCAGATAAAACGTATCAGGGAATTCATGAACTCTGGCATATAAATTGTGGCATCTAAGCAAGTTTACCCGGCTTAACTATAATGGACAGTATATGAAATCCCTGGTAATGTTTACCCTGTTATCCGTCATGTGCATCGGGTGCGAGCGAAGCAGTTTCGATGTCAATAACCCGGATGTGGAAGAATTCGTTAAACAACTTAAGAACGGCACCTACGACCGTTACGAATGGACAGAAGACGGAGAAAGGCTGTGGACAATTATGCCCTCTTTCTCAAAGGAGGATGTCCCAGCCCTGATCTCACTTTCAGAGGACACTGACCTGGTTACACCGTGCCACCATTTCCCGGTCAACCCGGTCTCTTCAATGTGGCCGTACAGGGTAGTCGACGGTAAAGATTGCATCATGCTGGGAGAGTATCTCCTGTGGTGTGCCGAGGCCGTGCTCGAAGGCAGGGACTTCGCCTCGCTGAACCCGGTACTCATCAATGTCAATGACAACCCTGTTCACCGTCTGAGCGGCACGGAGATCCTTTCAGTCAGGGAGATCTACCAGGCCTGGTGGGATCAGAATGGTCATCTCGATGATCCTGCTACACTGCCGCTTGACGGAACCGGCTACCAGTGGCATTGACAGCTTCCCGGTTTTGAATAATTTTGTTTACTGCTTTTTACAACCCTGTTTAAATATTGATATGCTCAGGTTTCACACTACTGAAAAAGGAATTTTCATTGCCGAGATCCTCCCGGAAACGGAGACAATAGGCTCCGCAGGTGACCTTCTTGACATCCTCGCAGATGCCGGTTATAACGGCAGCACCGGTCTGATTGTACATTCAGGTACACTAAGCAGCGATTTCTTTGATCTTAAGACTGGCCTGGCCGGCGAAATACTTCAGAAATTCTCAAACTACAGGATGCGCCTGGCAATCATCGGCGACTTCACTGATGTGAAGAGCAAGGCTTTGCGAGATTTCATCCGCGAAAGCAACACCCGGGGAACCATAAACTTTGTGGCAACGTCAGAGGAAGCCATTGCAAGGCTTAACAGATAGCCGGCTGCCGGGCTGACTACCGGGGTAATGGATAGATCGTCCCGGTTCTCCGGATTATCCGCCAGGGTCACGGATCTCCTACCGCCCTCCAAACAGGCTTGGCTCCTTCAGGTTATGCCCGCCCCTCGAAGTCACTGCCGGATTCACGTCAAGCTTCAGCAACTCCTTTCTGTTCCCGATCTCAAGTGCAGTAAGGTAAACCAGCTTCGTCGTTTTGTACAGCTTGCCGTAGTCGACCCGCTCAGGAGCATCCATCACGGTATGGTAATCATATGTAAAGCCCGAAAAGAACCATACCGAAGGGATCCCGAACCTGACAAACGGGTAATGATCGCTCCTGAAATACACCTGCTGGGGATGGGTCAGGTTCGAGTAGAGGTAGTCAAATGCAAAATTAATTCCGTACCTGCTGTTTACTTTCACTATTGCGCCATCGAGCTCCGAGCTGAGAAGGTCAGAACCCACAAGGTAAAGACTGTCGGGGTGATTGCGGCTAATCATGTCAATATTCAGGCATGCGGTTATTTTCTCGCGCGGCACGGGGCAGTTGTTCACGAAATACTGTGAGCCGTTCATCATCTGCTCCTCGCCGGTGAACCAGGCAAGGATGACTGATCTCTTCGGTCTTTCGGCCAGGAGCGCCTTCCCTATCTCCATCAGCGCCACGCATGCGCTGCCGTTGTCATCAGCCCCCGGTATGATCCCGCCGTCATCTATCCCGCGGCCGTCGTGATGCCCGCAGATGACGATATACTCATTCCTGAGCAGCGGGTCTGAGCCCTCAACCATTGCCACCACATTACGGGAGACAGCCGGGTAATACTCTACCTCAACATCAAGCCTCGCACTGCTTCCGGTAACCTCAAATGCTGAAACCTGCTGACCCTGTGCGGCTTTTTCAAAGAACCCTGCTATTTCCGCCTTTGTTATTCCAAGCATGTCAGCGGCCAGCTCATGGCTTATCTCCGCCCGTTCAAAGGGCAAAGGCGGCCTCGTCTGTTCGCGTTCCGTCACGGCTCCTGCGGAAGAATCAAAGCTGGTCCTCTGCGAATCATACATTATCCCGAGCCTGCCGGTGGGTATGTAATCAAAAATATTATGTCCCTCCTCCTTCATGGCCTGTCTTTCCGGAGGCACGATTGTCAGTACCGCTGCAGCTCCTCTGTCGCGTATGGCAGCTATCCTGGCCGAGAGCCTTCCCGTCATGGTGAATCCAAGGGGAAAGACCGTTCCGGGAAGCTGTGCATCAAGAATGATTACCACCTTTCCGCTCAGGTCTGTGTTGCCAAGGTCATCACGTCCGGTAAGCGGATCACTGATGCCCATTCCGGCAAACACCACATCGCCGCGGTAAGAGCCGCTTCGCGCGAAGCTGCCGCAGAAGTCCTTCCCAAAATAATAAACATGATCCGATGTGCCGCGCGAAACGATTATACGTGTTCCCGGCTGAAATACAGAAGTCACTGTCAGCGGCACCTTCTGGTAGAATGAGCCGTCATTCATTCCCGGCCTTAGACCGGCATGGGCAGCCCAGTTCCCAAGGTAAAGGGTGGCAATCTCAAGCTCCGGTGAGGGTGTCTCCCTTCCGCGGAACTCCCTCGATCCCAGGAAATCAAGGTTATACTTAAGCTCTTTCTCAGAGATCATTCGCAGACCCCTGGCCTGACCCGATGAAACATTTATCGTGGCTACCAGAACAGCGGCCATCAGAACAACACGGAACAACAAATTCTTTCTCATAAACGAATCTCAAAACAACATCCATAAAGATAATTACATTGTCACTACAAACCACTCTGCCTCTTGCCTAATGCCTCTTGCCTTTTGCCTCTTAATAAATCACCGGCTAATCCGAAATGATATATTAATTCTGATTAATTTTAGAGATTGATTGACTGAGATCCCTGAGTCTGCACGATGAACACAGATAATATCACGTCTGCCGATAAGGGATTGCTGATATGAGATGACTGACCTGAACAGAACATTTATAGCCTTCCTGCCGGTGCTTATCATGTTTATGACTGCAGCATGCCAGGAGGAAAAGTATACTGACAAGGGTATTCCCGAAGTTGAGCTCATTGCTGTCAGGACCCTTGAAGATGGCGGTGCCGTTTTTGAGGGACGGATATTGTCTGCCGGATCGGAAGAGGTGACCGAACATGGATTCCTGTGGAGTATGGAAGACAATCCGCTGCCAGGCACAGCCGAGAAGGTTCTTCTTGGCCCGGCATATGGCACCGGGGCTTTCACCGACACTGCTACGGCAGATATAAAGTTGGGGCAGCTGTACTACACAAGGGCCTTCGTGGTCACCCCACAGCGCCTGTCTCTCGGCGATGTGACAACATTCACGGGTAATGGCAGCCAGCCTGCCGTTCTCATCTCCGTCACACCATCTGAAGCAGTCTGCGGTGACACGGTGCTTATAACAGGAAGGAACTTCTCATTTACACCCGGAAATAACATTGTACGTTTCGACGGCACCCCCGGAAAGGTATTATCCTCAGGACCGGAAGAAATCACAGTGATTGTCCCCATGGCAGAAGAACATCCCGGAAGCCTGGGCATTGAGGTATCAGGACTGCTGTCAGCAAATACCCTTCCCTTTGCTGTAAAACCCCCGGTGCTGACCTCGTTCAGCCCGGCAACCGGCACATTCAACGATATCGTAACCCTCACCGGGAACAACTTCATAACTGATACCTCACTTGCCAGGGTGTATTTCAATGAAACCCGGGCTGAAATAACAGAGGTGTCCCGTACCCATTATACGGTAAGGGTACCGCCCGCAAACAACATCTCACCGGCAACCGTAAGGTTCAAATATTTCAATTCCTATTCATACAGCGAGCCGTTCATCCTGAAGCAGGCCGTAATATCAGGCGTCTCCCCAACAAAGGTTAAAGGCGGTGATATCATAGTGATCTCCGGGGAAAACTTCAACCCGGTTCCCGGAATGAATGCTATAAAGATAGGAGGACTTGATGCACGTGTGGTAAGCTGTTCTTCAACAGAGATTTCCGTCAGCGTACCTCCGGGACTTCAGCCAGGGAATCATTCACTCTCGCTTGTCACCCTGCAGGGGAACCCGGTGACATGTCCCGAAACAATTGAGGTGACCTATCCGTGGAGGAGGTTAAACGATTTCCCGGGGCCTGCCCGTTCAAGCCCGGTGGTGTTTGCAACGGATACGCACGGTTATATGGGTACCGGGCATGACGGGACCAAGCTCAATGACTTCTGGAGGTACACTCCTTCTTCCGATGAATGGACCCGTGTCAGTGATTTCCCCATACCGGAGCTGTATTTTGCTTCGGGATTTGCAATCGGTGACAGGGGTTATGTAACTCTTGGTAAGGTGGATGACTACTATTACAGGGCGGTCACAAGATACACACCGGCTACCGATACCTGGGAATTCATGAGCAACAAGCCGGGTGACGGTTCAAGCATGAAGTCGCCTGTTTTTGTGATCAACGGAAAAGCCTACGTCCCTGCTGCCGGCGAGATGTATGAGTATGACCCTGCACTGAATGCATGGACCAAGAAAGCCTACCCTGCCGAACTTCAGTATTTCGGAAGCGGCGTTGCATTTTCAATCGGTAACAAAGGCTACATGGGAATCGGATGGATACATAACCAGAGTGAGGTGACTCCCAGGCTCTTTGAATATGACCCTGTTACTGACAACTGGAAGAGGATGGCCGATTTCCCCGGAATACCAAGGACTAATTCAGTGTTTTTCACCCTTCCTAACGGCAAAGCCTATGTCGGGCTGGGCATAGAGTCAGGAGATACCTACCTGAATGACATGTGGGAGTTTGACCCGGTGGCTAATATCTGGACAAGGGTGGAAGATTTCCCGGGTTCAGCCAGGTACAGTGCGGTGGCATTCAGCATCGGTTCAAAGGCCTATATCGGATTTGGATATGACGGTGGGCACAGGAGGGATCTCTGGGAATTTTCCCCTGGCGGGCAAAATTGAAAACATGCTTTGTCATAACTTCCTTCCGGGCGGCGGCAGCATTATGTAATATGAAAATTATTAATTTAAGGTCGTCAATAATAACCTGAAATGCTGACACCATGAATGAACCTGAAGAGCACCCCGGCCAGGATTACTGCATAAAAGACATCGAAACAGTCAAGTCCCTCTGGAGCCAGACATACAACACCCAGGGAAGTCCTGACTGGTCACATATCCTGCCATACTATCACACTGACATAAAGTTCAGGGATTCTGTACAGGCACTTCAGGGAAAAGATGATTTTGTGGCAATGACCCAACGACTGGCACAGAGGTCAAAAGATCTGAAAATGAGTATAGTCAACGCAGTCATGGAAGGCAATGTCTGTTTTCTTGAATGGGAGATGACTATAAAATTCAAAAAGAATCCCAGTTCAATTCTTTACGGTTCCAGCCGCGTGACTTTAAATGATGAGGGGAAGATCATTGAACAGAGAGATTATTATGACCTCTGGGGAGATATATTCGACAATATCCCCAGGTTCGGGAAGGCTTACAGGAGGTTCATGATCAAGAAATTTGGCTGATAACTTTTTTATGGCGCGAGACTCAAAATTCGTCAAATACTTCAGGGAATACCGGTGGTCAAACATAGCTGCCATGATCAGGAACAACCGGGCAGCACCGGAAATATGCACTGCAGACTTCACCGGCAGACTTGCAGTCATTACGGGTGCTACCTCAGGCATTGGCTATGTGACTGCCAGAAAGTATGCCTCGCGGGGAGCAGACCTGCTTTGTATCAATCGTAACCCGGAGAAATCAGAGGCCCTGCGGCAGGAAATCGAAAAGGAATATGGCGTTAAGTGTGATTTCATGATCGCCGACCTCAGCATCCTTGCAGACATCAACCGTGTTGCCGGGGAGCTGGCAGCGCTCGGCAGACCCATTGATGTGCTCATTCATAACGCCGGGGT
>JAKAXP010000001.1 GCA_021816545.1 Bacteroidota bacterium | reverse complement strand
GAAGGCCTTGGTGTTTGAGGCAATGGCGAACAGGGTGTGTACATCTGTCTTTTCGCCTGTGGCGATGGAGCGAACCCCGTAGCCCTTCATGTGGATCACACGGTTATCCTTAACCACCGCCACGGCAATGCCGGGGACATTGAATTCCTGCATCACCCGCTCCGTCAGCCTGTCAATCTTCCGTTCCGACAGTGGCTGACCCAGAACAGTTGCCGCAAGGGCAAAGACAAAAATGATTGAAACCGTGCGCTTCATCTGACTTCCTTACGCTTCGGGCTGAGATCATGAAAATCATAACTGAAATCGGTGAGGGGAGAGATGGCATCCATCGTAAATGACTGCGCCTTACCATCCTTATCGAGTGAAAAGACCGCCCATGAATCGGCATCCATCGACCTGTCGTCCCACTTTACGACGAAGGTGTTGGCGGTGTAAAACAGCATATCACCTCTGAGCTGTGGAGACTTTACGGACCGGAACCGCAGCTTCCCGTTCACTTCAGCAATAATTATGTCGCCGAACCAGCTGTCGGTATAGGTGCCTGTGTATTGTGCATAATCAACCGGAGATACGCTCTTTGATCGCTGTGCCTCAACCTTTGACCATACTTCATCGGTTATCTTCTTCGCCTCGGCCTGGTTCCTGTCAACATTTTCCTTCAGGGTTTTAAGCCAGTCATTCCCCTTGATCCCGAGGTAACCGTCCTTGATTGTGTTTGTGATTGCGGTAAAGGCAGACCCTTCCTGCTGGTTCGTGAATACTATGATCCCGAGTTTCAGTTCGGGGATTATTGTAACCTGGGTAACAACGCCTCCCAGTCCGCCGGTATGAGATGCCTGCAGGTACCCTGCCACATCCGTCAGACCCCAGCCCAGGCCGTATGCAGAGAAGTGAGTCCTGTAGGGACCTGGATTGCGCACCGGGATTATTGTCTGCGGGGTCCACATGTCACGCTGTGTAGCCTCTTTCAGCAATTGCATGCCGTTGTTTTCACCGTACCTGCCACGGTTGATCTGCATCATCACCCATTTGCTCATATCTGAAACACTGCTGATGATTCCTGCTCCCGAGTTGAACAGGCTGCTCTGGTACATCGGCACCACCTGAAGCACTCCGTTGACCGGGATGTGGGGATCGATAATGTTTGACCTGTTCCTGACCCTGCTGAATGATGCAGCCGAGTTTTCCATTCCCAGCGGTTTCATTATCCTTGACTCCACGAAGTCCTCCCAACTCTGCCCTGAGACCCTGGCCACAACCTCCCCGGCAACAAGATAAAGAAGGTTGTCATAATCGTATTTCGTCCGAAAGGGCGAGGTCTGCTTCAGGTACCTCAGGTTGTGGATTATCTCTTCCTTTGTAAAGGCTGATGAGTCAGGCCACAGCATCAGGTCGCCTGCACCCAGTCCCATCCCGCTGCGATGGGAGAGGAGGTCCTTTATGTTGAAATCCTCTGTCACATATGAATTGTACAGCCTGAACTCAGGTATGATGTCAGTGACCTTTGTCTCCCAGGTGAGTTTACCTTCGTCAACAAGGATTCCCAGTGCTGCCGAGGTGAAAGCCTTCGAGTTTGATGCGATTGCAAAAAGGGTGTTTTCATCAGTCTTTTTGCCGGTGGCAATTGAACTGACCCCGTACCCCTTCATGTGCACCACCTGGTCATCCTTTATCACGGCTACGGCAATGCCTGGTACATTGAAGGTCTCAAGGGTACGGTTGACCAGCCTGTCTATTTCATCTGACTTAAGTGGCTGCGTCCGGGCTGCCAGGCAGCTGAACAGCACTAACGAAATCAATAGGATCTTCTTCATGGAAAAATCAGTTTGTTGAGAGAATAAAGTTAGCACAATTGCCCGAAAAAGGCATCCTGTTGTACATCCGGTCTGGGTGTATCAAAAACCGGGTCTGTAACATTGCCGGCTTTTATTGCACATATAACCAGAGGCCTTCTTAACCTGTCACCCGACTGCCTGGCGATTACCCGGTTGCCTGGCGATTACCCGGCTGCCCGGCGATTACCCGGCGATTACCCGGCTGGCCGGCGATTGCCCGGCTGCCCGCCGATTGCCCGGCGGCCACTGGCTTATTTCGCAACGGATCCGGAAAGTGACCTCGGCTCAGCGATTGCTGAATTACCCATTGTCAGAACGGAATAAACAGGAATCTCACTCAATCACTTTCCTCTGCCGGATATCATACCTGTCACCCTGGCGGATCATAAAAAAGCGTGAATCCTCTCCCGGAACCTTCTTCAGTTCGGTTCCCTCGCGCGACCAGAAATTCCCGTCGTAGACCAGGATGTATGAGGCTCCGAGAACTTCCAGGGTATCACCCATGACAATTGCTGCGGTATTTTCGTCGATGCTGATGCCGAGAAGACCGGGATGGGCCCTCAGAACTTCAAACATGTCAAACTGCCTGTTCCTGGCAAGCACATGCTGGTCAATCGCTATGTTGCTGATATATCCGAATCCTTCCTGGTGGTCGCCCATCATGATCTGGTTATTCTTTGTGTCTCCCCTGACAAGGAAAGAGCCCTGGATTGTTGCACCGGCAGAAGATCCGCCGATGACACCGCCACGGTCCAGCACCCGACGCATCATATCTTCTGTTCTCGTGCCACCGTAGGAGTCAACAAGGCGCCATTGCCGTCCGCCGCCGAACCATACGCCGGTTGCGTTCTCCAGGGGCTTCGTGAAGACTTCACTGTTCGCTGTATCCCTGCTGCCGGTATGTATTATGGTTACATTTTTTGCCCCCCGCGATTTCAGGAATTCAGCAGCACTTTCAGGATAAGTGCCAGATCCCTCTGCAGTGGGAACCAGCACTATTCTGGCTTCCGGACCCCCGGCAAGATCAATAAACCTCTTAATTATGGTATCTGACAACCTTCCGCCGCCTGCTATTACCAGCGATCCTGATGCAGGACCGGCTGTGACACCGGCCGCAATCCCCGGCTGCGATGAAGGACTGATTGCCAGGTCATCCTGTGAAAAAAGACTCCCCGACTGAAGCGCAAGAATCATGGAGATCATTACAACGAGAAGTAACTTCATTTCTTAATGGTTTAGAGAATATTAATTTCCGCCTGTGCGGAACTCAAATGTATGAATTTTTCTTTTTTGCATCGGGATTAAGGATTTAACCCGATTTTCATCAGATCTTCATGAAAAATTTCATAAATTTTGGGTCGTTTTCCGGTAAAAACTAAAAACAAGGGGTATATGAAAAGGGACGTGTTATCTGTTGCACTGCTGACCGGATTGCTGATGTGGCAATGTTCCGGTACCGAACCGGATGTCTCACTCAAGAGTTCACTTGATGAAGGGATTGACAGGATCAACAAGGCTGTCAGCGTGATCTCTGAAACAAAAGGGTACGAACTGATGACTGTAAACGATATGACCAAATCAGGTGACGGTTACAGTGACAGCATAGACCTTGAGCAGATAGCGGGAGTATATGATTTTACCCGCGAAACTTATGAATGCCGGCATTTCTCACTGCCGGTGTGGAAGTTCAAAAAGACCGATGAAAGCGACAAGCTCATAATGAATATGCCGCAAAAGCTTGTTGTCCATCCCAGGTATCTGTTCTACCCGGATCCGGAGGAGACCGCAGCGGAGAATGATTTTACAGTCACTGCATCGAAGTATCATTATTATTATTCATTCCTGAACAGGTTTGATTACCTGCTTGATGCCGGATTCACACTTAAGGGAGAAGACATAGGGAGGCTGGAAGTGGCTTCAACGGGTGAATCCTTTGCAGGGAAGAGCTACAGCTCCAGGTACAGTTTCACCGATGAATACAGCCTCGGGGTGGCTTTCACCAGGGGTGATACCTCCGTTTCTTCCATGGCTCTGATGGACGGGGATGATCTGCTCATGGGAGAGGAAAACTACTTTGTCCACAGTGGTTTCAGAACCGTGGAGCGGAAATATGTCCTCACAATCGGGGATGTTCAGATAGTAAGAATGTCAGGTGTTGACTCAATCGAGGTTTACCTTGACGGGGTACTTCAGAAAAATGCGGCAGCTGTTATTACTGACGAGGATGCTGAAGAGGGATCAGTCTGCCGTCACAGGGATCTGGAATTGACATATGATGATGGCACCACAGCAAAGCTTAGTGAACTTATGGGACCTTCGCTTGAGATACTGAAAGAGCTGTCGGGCCCGATGAGAGAGATGTATTTCGCTAGGCGGATCATTGATCATCTTGCAATGTCAGTATATTACCGGCAGATGTAGAGTCGCTCTCCTGATTTGTTGAAGGATTTCGTATTTTCTTAAGGCTTCCAGCCCGGGGGCAGGGGAATGCAATCTGTATAGGACAGCTTCCTGCCCCGTGGCATGGGAATGTAATTATTATCTGATAATTGCCGGCCCGAGGTGCAAAGGAATGCACTAAGTATCCAACTGATGACAGTCCTGGGGTCAGGCAAATGCAATCTGTATAGGACAGCTTCCTGCCCCGGGGGCATGGGAATGTAATTATTATCTGATAATTGCCGGCCCGAGGTGCAAAGGAATGCACTAAGTATCCAACTGATGACAGTCCTGGGGTCAGGCAAATGCAATCAGTATTATCATTACCAGGGCCGTAAAGGAGTTGAAGGCTACAAAAGCATACTTTGACCGTGTGCCGGCAAAGTCCGCCCTGGTGATTACTGAAAAAGCGATTATGAAGACTGCATTCAGGAGTAGCAGGGTCAGTGCTGCTATGCTGCTGAAGGGCATTAATATGGCGGTCAGTATCCAGAGAAGGAGGGATGATCCGGTGATCCAGGCCATTATCAGGCGCCTTATTGATCTGTCATCCATCCGCTGACGAAGCGTTTTGATGCCTGCCTTTTCATATTCCTCGCCGTACCTTACAAGCAGGAGCCAGAAGTGGGGCATCTGCCAGAGGAACATGAACAGTGCGAACAGCAGGAGGCGGGTGTCGGTCATGGCGCCGCCGGCCGCGGTATAGCCTATCAGCGGCGGCACGGCCCCTACGAGGGCACCGGGTATGATTGCAAGTGTGGTCTTCTTCTTGAGGCCGGTGTAGATGAGGTTGTAGAGGATGACATTGAAGGCACCTAGCAACACCGGCCACGTGCCGCCGCGGGCCAGAACAACAATCCCTGCGGCCAGCATGATCACCGCCGTCACCATGGCGGCCGGCGGCGCCATACGCCCCGAAGGCAACGGCCTGCCGGCAGTGCGCTCCATAACCGCGTCACTCCTCCTCTCCGTGTACTGGTTCAGCGCCGATGCACCGGCAGAGAGAAGGAATACGCCCGCACCCGCCAGCAAAACGCCAACCGTCACGGCAGAATCGTAAAGATGATAGCCAGGAAGCAAGGCACTCCCCCTGCCACTGCCGGCATACAGCAGGTACCCCGTCACTGCTGAGAAAGCAACCGCCAGCGAAAGCTTCCACCGGGAGAGCTCCGCAATGTCAGAGACCGGCCCCCTGCGTTCCTTCATTCTTCACCAGCGTCTTCAGATATTCGGTTATGATCCCTATCTGCTCCTCTGTGAGCAGAGTCCGGTAAGACTGCATCAGGTTCCTCGCGTAACCCTCGACAACCTCCTCGTTGGGTTCATAGATTGACCTTTTAATGTAGGCATCATCAGCAGTCACCGTTTTCTGTGCCCCGCCGGCAGTCACCGTCCGCTGCGACCCGTAGAAGCCCGCAAACGAAGGACCTACCAGCTTCGATCCGTCAAGCGAATGACATGCCAGGCAGCCTGTGCTCCTGAGCAGCTTCAGCCCATCGGGCTCCGGCACAAACGATGCAGCCTTAAGCTCCTCGAACCATTTGTCATACTCATCCTGCTCCACGATTCGCGTCTGTGACACCATGGCTGAGTGGAGCAATCCGCAGTATTCAGTGCACAGTATCTCGTAGTTGCCTATGTAGTTTGGCGTGAACCATAACCAGTTGTCATACCCGGGTACGACATCCTCCTTTACCCTGAACGCCGGAATGAAGAGGCTGTGATTCACATCCTCCGCAACCAGGTCAAGCTTAACCGGTTTATTGATAGGCAACACCAGTTCTTTCGAACGGAGGCTGTCGCTGTACACGAACTCCCATTCCCACATCCTCCCAATGGCCTTTACAACCATCGCATCGGCAGGAACCTTGCGCATCGGGGCAAAACCCTTCCATCCGATCCAGAACATCAGCATTACAAGGATAAGCGGTATGCCAGTCCACAGCACCTCCAGCTTCATGCTGCCTCTGAACTGCTTCGCCTCCTTTCCCTTCTTCCTTGAAAAATGTATCACTGTCCAGATCATAAATACAGTGATACCGATTATAAAGATGAAGGCGATTATGAAGATGAACAGGAACGCCTTGTCTACTCCCTCTGCAAGATTTGATGCACCTGTGAACATAATTTCAAATGTTTATCTGAAAAAGTAATCTATGAATGTTATCAGGATGACAAGCGCGAAGAGTGTGAACACCCCCGAGACTGCCAGCTTCAGGAACAGGTTTTCGAACCTGAGATGCATGAACTGGGTTATGACTATTGCTACCTTGACACTGGCAATGACCAGTGCAACTGCAACCGTAACCGGACCCAGATGAATCCCCGTGACAAGCACTGAAATTGTTGTCAGGGTAAGAAGTATCACAAGCACCACTGTAAGTGACGCATATGATGATATATGTTGCTTTTCGTCTTTCATCAGTCGGTTATGTTATAAGGTACAGAAGCGGGAAAAGGAATATCCAGATCAGGTCAACAAGATGCCAGTAAAGGGCGCTGTTCTCCAGTATCACGTACCTCCCGGCGTTAACCGTACCCGCCTTTACTTTCACCAGATTGATTGACAGCAGCACCATACCTACAATCACGTGCAATGCATGCAGACCTGTCATCATGTAGTAAAGACCGAAGAAGAGCAACTCTCCCTGAGGCATATTCTTAAGTACAGGTGAACCCGGCCAGATGTGATATTCAAATTTGTGAGACCACTCGAAATACTTGTTTAGGAGGAACAGCGCAGCCAGCATGAGTGTCACTGTAAGCAGAAGCATGGTCATCCGTCTGTCGCCCTTCTGCATTGCCGTCAGTGCCCCGGCAACAGTCATACTGCTTATCAGCAGGAAGACTGTGTTTATTGCCCCGATGAAGGCATTCAGTTCCGCCGCACCGTGATGGAAATCAGCCGAATACTTTGCCCTGAAGATAGCATAGACCAGGAATAGCCCCCCGAACAGGAACAGCTCGGTGAAGAGGAATATCCACATCCCCAGCTTACCAGTCTCGCTGTCAATATGTTCTGTGTGAGTGTGATTTTCTGTCATGGAACGGCTACTGTTTGGTTTTATCGCTGCTTCCGAAGAAATACGGTTTGGAGGTTATTTCAGGAATCTCCTCAAAGTTTTCATGGGGCGGGGGAGAGGGTATCTTCCACTCAAGGGTCACACCGTGCCATGGGTTGGCCGGAGCCTTGATGCCCCGCCTGCCTGCCCTGATGAAATTGAACAGCATTAACAACATACCGGCAATAAGTATGAATGCCCCTATCGTCGAAATGAAGTGCCCCGTATGGAACTGCGGCAGGTAATCATATGACCGTCTTGGCATTCCCTGTATTCCCAGGATGAAATGGGGGAAGTAAAGCAAGTTGAACCCGATGAAATTGAATCCCCAGGCAATGTTTGCCACCCGGTTATTGTACATCTTTCCAAACATCTTCGGGTACCAGTAGTGAATCCCTGCAAAGAACGCAAATCCCATCCCCCCGAAGATTATATAATGGAAATGAGCCACCACAAACGCTGTGTCATGTGTCTGCACGTTTGTTGCAAGTGAACCCAGCACCAGACCGGTGAACCCACCGATCATGAACAGGAAAATGAATGCAATTGCGTACAGCAATGGCGGCTTGAGGTCAATTGATCCGCCGTACATGGTGGATATCCAGTTGAATACCTTGATGGCGCTTGGTATTGCCACAATGAAGGTGAGGAATGAAAAGAACCACCGTGCGTAATAGCTCATCCCGGCCGTGAACATATGATGCCCCCAGACAAAATAGCCGACAAGTGCAATTGCAAGGCTGGAGATCATAATAGCAGTATAACCGAATACCGGCTTCTGGCTGAATGTGGGGAAAATCTCGGTTACAACTCCCATAGCAGGCAGTATCATAATGTAAACGGCCGGATGAGAGTAAATCCAGAACAGATGCTGGTACAGCAGCGGGTCACCACCCAGCGCCGGGTCAAAAAAGCCGATGTTGAGGACCCTCTCTGCAATCACCATAAGCAGGGTTATCCCGATAATTGGCGTTGCCAGTACCTGCGTCCAAGCAGTTGCATATATTGCCCATGGGAAAAGTGGCATTCTCATCCATTTCATCCCCGGGGCCCTCAGCCTGTGAATAGTAACTATGAAGTTAAGCCCGGTCAGAATGGATGAAAATCCGAGTATGAAAGCTGCCGTAAGGGCCCAGATAACGCTTGTGTCAGACTCCACGCTGTAAGGCACGTAGAAAGTCCACCCGGTATCAGGCGGCCCGTTGCCTATGAACTGTGAAAGCACTCCGAGCAGAGCCCCCGTGATATACAGGTACCATGAGAAGAGATTCAGCTTCGGGAAAGCCACATCCCTTGCACCGATCATGATCGGCAGGAAGAAGTTCCCGAAGACTGCCGCCATACCAGGTATCACTATCACGAAGATCATGATGATCCCATGAATTGTGAACAACCCGTTATAGGTCTGGGGTTCCATGATGGTCTTTCCCGGCGCTATCAGCTCGATGCGCATGAGAAGACCCAGGAACGCCGCAACGAAGAAAAATACTATAATGGCATAGAGATAGAGGAGCCCTATCCGCTTGTGATCGGTGCTTAGCAGCCATCCTGCCAACCCCTTGTGCTTGCCCTGGTATTCCAGGTAACTTGGCTGTGTGTCGTTTCCCATAGTCATCCTCTTATTTTTTCCTTCTCCTGGCAAGCAGTACGATCATAATCAGAACCAGGAAGAAGATTGTTATGATGCCTACAATCCTTGTAACCTGGAGAGTATAAGTCTTGCTTGCCGGGTTATATGCAAAACAGTATTCAAGTATCTTGTTCGAGGTGGGCCTCGCAATACCCTTCTGGGCCTCAATTATTGCCATCTTGACGTCAAAGGGAAGATAGGTGAGTCCGTACAGGTACCGGGTGATCTTCCCTGCAGGGCTTACCACCATAATCACCGACGGATGCGCAAAGTCAAGCCCCTGGGGCGTGTATTTATATCCTGCCGCCGCCGTTATGGCACTTATATTCTCCTGGGTTCCAGTCAGGTAAATCCAGTCTTTCTGGTTCTCCTTGCTGATCCTCTGTACAAAATTCTGTTTTTTCTCCCTGGCCTTCTCCGGCGTATCACTCGTGTTGAAACTGATAGTGATGATCCTGAAGTCGGTCCCCAGTGTCATGTCCATCTTGCTGACCACATCTGCAATGCCATCCATCAGCGGGCTGCAGAGGTTGGGGCAGTCAAAGTAGACGAAACTCATTATCGTCGGCCTGTCAATAAGAGACCTGAGGGTAACCTGCTCACTGTTTTCATTGTAAAACCACAGGTCAAGCGGAATGGTGTCGCCAAGGTGCTCTACAACACCTATTTCCGGTTCGGGCTGTTTATAGCCTGCAGTCTTTATCTCCTGTGCGCCTGAAGGCGAAAGGATAAAGATGCCCGTCACGACGGCTGCAACTCTCAGTATCTTCATTTTTCAGCTTTTTTTAATTCTTCTTCAGCGCAGTAACCTGCGATCATCAGCGATCCGCCCATAAGCGAGATGTCCTTCAGCAATGCTATCAGGATGGGTGTCTTGTCCGTACCGTCAGCAAGAAGGTGCGGGATATGGATTGTCAGTATGAAAATAAGCAGCAGCCCTGCAAGTACCAGGGTGGAGAGCCTGATGAACTTTTTGGTGATGATGCTGATGCTGACGGCTATCATTATCAGTCCTGTCAGGATGATCGTATACGCCCCCAGGGGGATGAATGATGTCAGCATACCCAGGTAAAAATCCTTCATTACCAGATGGTTGATACCGAACACTGCAAAGGGCAGTGCGAAGAGGATGCGGCCTAACGGGGCAAGTTGTTTCATATTGGTCAGTTGTTTGTTGTTGTTTCATTGCCTGATGCCTGGAGCCGCTCCTGAAGAGCTGTGCCCACAGTGAAGATGTCTCTCAGTTTCAGCATTACAAGGAGTATGAATCCCCACACTGCAAGCACGCCGAGACCGTATGCAAGTATGACCCACACGGGGGCTTTCCTGACTGTGTTCCACATGGCTCTCTTTGCCGTGAGGCTAACAGGAACGGTTACCACACCGGCCCTCAGAACTGTGTCCTTTGAAACGCTTCCGAAGGTCTGCTCATCAGTGAACTGGGCACTAAAGCGGATGTTTCCCGCCGTGTCTCCGGGCAATCCTTCAGGTGTGGCAAAGAGGGCTGTTCCGCTGTTGTCGGTGACCTTCTCCTCATCAACCTGCATCATGCCGAAATATCTTCCCGCCATCAGTCTTACCCCGGCACCTGTCACAGGCACGCTGCCGGTTTCGCCGGTTGCCGTGGCAATCACTGATACCAGCTTTGCCGCATCATCCCAGGCAAGCTTCATACTGATCACCGCACCCGGGTACGCTGAGGACGTAATAACCTGCATCACTTTCTGGACATAGTTGCGGTTGAAACTTCTTATATATGATACAACCTTCCAGATTTCCTCGGTGGTAAGCACACTGCGGAATGATGGCATCGGACCGCGACCCGTGGTTACCTTGTGGAATATTTCACCATCACTGTTATTCTGTATCTTTTCCGTGGCCGGGTCTCCGGGAGGGGGCTGCAGAGCTATGTAGTTGTTCCTCCCGGGGTCACCGTGGCATGAGTGACAGTTAACCTGGTACAGCCGCTCACCTTCTTTCCTGGTCTCATCGGTGAAGGGGAAGGTGCTTAGCCTGCCCTTCCTGTCCTCCGGAACAACCCAATCAGGGTCCTGGGCCATCGATGGAACCAGCAAAAGGCTCAATATCAAAACCGTGAAAAATCTCATAATACTCTGGATTTACTGTTATTCCGAAATTTTATCTTTTCCGTTCTCTTCCTCCGCCATCTCCCAGATGGGGATAACCGGGAACAGTTTGGAGAGTATTGTAATTATTATCAGCACCAGGACTATTGAAGCCACTGTCACTGCCGTCTCGATGAGAGTCGGTTTGTAAACCACCCACTCAACCGGCACATTCTGTATCGGGAGGTTGGGATGCCCCTGCGGAGGAACAACGATTATGAATCTCTTGAACCAGGAGCCAACCAGCACGAAGAGTGAGATGACCATCATGGGGAGCGGCCGGCGAATCTGCTTGAATAACAGCAGTATGGCCGGAATAATAAGCCCGAACAGCTGGATGCCCCAGAAAAGGGCAGCGTAGTGGCCTGTGAAGAGCTCACGCAGATGAATGGCATCACCGGTCTTAAGTTTGTAGCCCGGAACAAGAAACTCATTGAGGTTAAAATAGAAATAAACTATAGCCACAAGTACCATCACCCTTCCCATCTTCTCAAAGGTCTCGGTATTAAGGTACTTCTCAAGCCTGTAGTTCACCCTGAAGAAGTACATGGCAATAATCACCGCTGCGGTGCCTGATACAAAGGCTCCGGAGATGAAGTAGGGCCCGAAGATCGTGCTGTCCCAGCCTGTACGCGGCGTCACCGCGAAAAGCCATGAGGTGACGGTGTGTATTGCAAAGGCAGTGGGAATAATAAGTATCAGAAGTATCCTTACTGCCTGGCCCAGTAAATGGTACTGCTTTTCATGATGCATCCACCTGACAGAAAGTATCTCATATGCCTTCACAAGGAACTTTGGCCTCCCTTCAAGCCTGTCCTTTGCAATTGCCAGGTCCGGAACCATCGGGAAGAACCACAGCAGCATGCTCAGCACGAAGTAGGTTGTAACAACAGTCACGTCCCACAGTATTGGCGACTGCACTCTTCCGAACATGAAGACATAGGGAAGCCTGTCAGGGCGACCCATGTCAGAGATGATGACAAGTCCGGCCACGGCTGCAAATGCTATTGCAATTATCTCCGCTATTCGCGAAATGGGTTTGACCCACCTGTACCCGATAAGCCCGAGTACCGAGCTGATCAGCATCCCGCAGAGGCTGGTAGCCACGAAGAATACGAAGTTGGCAATATACATGCCCCAGCTTGTAAAATCACGAAGCCCGGTTACGCCCAGTCCCTTCCTGAGCTGTATTGTGTAGGCGAACAGACAGGCGGCCAGAAGTGTGAATAGAAATCCCATCCACAGGAGGAACGAGGCATTGATCCTGACGTTTTTAAGGATGTCAGCGGCCAGGGAATCGATCTTCCCCTTCTCACGGGGAGTATTGAAGCGAAATTCATCCATAATGGCGCCTGTTTATGATTTTTCTTCCTTGTACTCTCTCTTTTCCCCCTGCTCAAAATCGAAGATCCTGTTCTTGGGCGGGAGATAGTATACCCTTGGCTGGGTTCCGAGTTCCGGCATCAGCCTGTAACCTCCGTTCTTCTCAATCAGCTCGCTGAAACGGACGGTCTGCTTCGTGGTTCCGTTGGTGACGGCATCTTCGTTCTCGTCTCCGAAGTAAAACACACCGTTGGGACAGGCCGAGACGCAGTATGGAAGCATCCCCTCCCTCAGCCTGTCGGCACTGAACAGGCATTTGCTGATGGTACCCTTTTTCTGGGGGACGTTCAGTTCAACATTATACTCGCTGCCTTTGTCTGTCTCGCTCTGCGATGGCTCCTGCCAGTGGAACATCCTTGCCGAGTAAGGACAGGCAGCCATGCAGAACCGGCAGCCGATGCACCTCTCATTGTCTATCAGTACTATCCCGTCCTGCCTCTTGAAGGTGGCATCCACCGGGCATACCGAGACACACGGAGGATTGTCACAGTGCTGGCAGGGCTTGGGCATAAAGTATGCAGGGGTATTGACAGACTCCTGCATCACAAGGGTATTTATATGATATTCATAAGGCCGTAGATGATGCGCAGCCTGGCATGCCTCAACGCATTTCCTGGCATTGCGGCACTTTGAAAGGTCTATAACCATGACCCATCTTCTGCCGGCAATTCCTTCCCTTCCCTGGCTCTGAAGCATCTTCAGGTCAGGCTTGAAGTCACGCATCTGTTCAACCGGGATCTCAACCAGCCGGTTGTCTTCGGTGAGCACCTTCACGTAGCCCTCCCGGTGCTTGGCTTTCTCAAATCGGTGACCCGAGTATATCGCTGCTGCTCCCGTGACAGTAACCGCTCCTGCCAGTGTGACCTTCCTCAGAAAATCACGCCTGGAGTTTTCAATTGTCCTGTCAAGGTCATCGCTGCGATTACCCTCTTCCTTCTTGTCTCTGGACATTGGTAATCAGCTTGATATATAAAAAATTCGTCTTAAATGCCAGGCTACTGTTTTTCTTCGCCTTCTACAGCACTGACTTTCAGTGCCTTGTATCCTGAAGCATCCACAGCCTCCTTGAGCTTTGCGGTATCAACCTTGCCGGGTTCATACTCAATGACTGCCTTGCCGTCAGAAAAGGAGGCGGTGACGGACTTTACACCAGGTACTTTTTCCAGGCTGGTACAGATTGTGTTCTCGCAGCCGGTGCAGGTCATCCCCTCGATGGCCAGGCTTACGGTTGCCGTTGCGGCAGGAGTTTCAGGTGTTTCCTGTGCCCCTTTGCCTTTGCCGCCTCCGCAGGAGGCCGCAATGATCACCAGGCACAGAAGAAGACTTAGGGTAAGTTTTGTTCTGGTCATAATCTTATCGGTTAGGTTAGAATAAAAAAAACAGGCCCTATAAATATATAAAAATTTAACACGGGCAATACGGAACTGATCAAAAATCATAGAGGTAAGCTGGCGTCCGATTCACCAAAATACGTGCAAGGGGCATCCTAAACAGGTTTCTTCATCAAATCTTCATAAACGGATTATTAGATTTCCGCGTGGTTCTTTTCAATGGTGCCTTATTGGACAACTGTCGTCCGGGGCATATACTTTAATCATTCTTTCTTTCCATAAGTCCGTTTTAATGCAGCGAAGACTGCCGGCGCCCCAATCCGGCAGTCTTCCACTTTTAATAACTGCGCCTGCGTAATATGTACTCCGTATATTTACTTTCCGAGCTTCATATTGAGATAGGTATACATCAGTGCCCACATCTCCGCCTCCTGTGCATTGGTTGATGCTGCCCCGTGGCCGCCCTCTATTGTCTCATGGTACAGAACCGGGTGTCCCATGTCAATCATCTTTGCCGCCATCTTGCGGGCATGACCCGGATGCACCCTGTCATCCTTGGTTGAGGTAATGATGAAGGGCTCCGGATATTTCACATCCTCCCTTACATTCTGATAAGGAGAATACTTGCTGATGAATGCCCAGTCTTCCGGAACATCAGGGTTGCCGTACTCATCCATCCAGCTGGCACCTGCTAGCAGCTTGTTGTATCTCTTCATGTCAAGCAGCGGAGCTCCGATGACAACCGCATTCCAGAGATCAGGCCGTTGTGTCATTGCCACACCTGCCAGCAAACCGCCGTTGCTCCAGCCGTAAAATCCCATCCGCTCAGGCGAGGTGACCTTTCTTGTAATCAGATCCCCTGCTACTGCAAACAGGTCATCATATGCATTCTGCCTCTTCTCCCTCAGGGCCGACTTGTGCCATTCGGGACCGAACTCACCTCCGCCGCGTATGTTGGCAATCACATAGACACCTCCCTTTTCAATCCACCCGATACCGGTGATGGAGCTGTAACCCGGACGGGTTGCACTGTTGAACCCGCCGTATGCATAAACAAGTGTGGGATTACTCCCGTCAAAGACCATGTCAGCCGGGTAAACAATGAAATAGGGGATCATTGTGCCGTCTTTTGAAGCAACTTCATACTGGTCAACCTTAACCCCCTGTGCATTGAAATAATCCTTCTGCTTCTTTATGGGCTTTATATCTTTCCCGTCACCGTGATAAAGGGTTGTCGGGGTAATCGGGTTGCTGAAGGTGAAGAACCAGTCGTTCGACAGATCATCCGAACCGGCCAGCCCGACGGTTCCGATGCCTGGCACCGCTACCTCCTCCACAGACCATTTCCCGTCAGCGGGACGAACGATCTTCAGTCTTCCCTGGACATTCTCCATGGTTGACAGCACAACGAAGTCACGGGTTGTCATGACGCCTCCGAGACTCTCCCTTTCGCCCGGTTCGTAAATGGTCATTATCTTCGGTGTACCTGCCAGGAATGACGGCAGGTCATAGCTGACCAGGGTACCGGTTTTCCAGGTTGCACCGTTGATATTCCAGTCTGACTGCAGGTAAAGGAGAAGCTGATCCCTGAATATTCCCCTGGTCTCCACATCCTTTGGTATGTCAAGGGCCTTCAGCCCGTCAGGGGTGAGGAGATACATCGTTGACTCATAGAACCCTTTGCTCTCATTCAGGATGACATAACGTTTCCCGTTGACTTCGCTGCTGTTCACGAAGATCCCCATGTTTGTTGTATCAGTCTGGTGGACGGTAACGGCATTTGCCGGATCCTCTCCTCTCTTCCAGATTTTTGCAATGGCAGGATAGCCTGAAGATGTCATGGTACCGGGTCCGTAACCGGTTGCCACAAGAATCCGGTCTTTATCTATCCAGGCTGCACTTCCCTTGCTTTCAGGAATGGAAAATCCGCCCTCCACAAACTTCTTCTCAACGGCATCAAACTCGCGGATAAAGGTCTCATCCTTACCCCCGTCGGAGATATAGAGCAGGCAATAACGGTTCTCTGGTGCAAGCCACGATGCACCGCCAAACACCCATTTCTTTCCCTCCGCTGCTGACAGGGCGTCAAGATCAAGAACCGGTTCCCATTCATTTTTGCCGGCGAGGTAATCCTTCTTTGTCATCCTCCTCCAGAGTCCTCTCTCGTTTTTCTCATCCTGCCACAGGTTGTAGCTCATATCCCCGGTTATATCCGGGAAAATGATCCTGTCCCTGTCATTGAATACCTCGAGGTACCTGTCACGGAGTTCAGTGAATACCGGCTTTGTCGTCAGCACTTCATCGGAGAGCCTGTTCTGCTCGCGCGCCCAGGCAAGTGATTTCTCACTCTCCACCTCCTCGAGCCAGAGATATTGATCGGTGTCTTCCGCACCTTTGTTTTTCTTTTCCCCGCATCCGGGTAAGATCAGTAAAAGCATAATGAATGCAATCAGGTTACTTAACTGTTTCATCTTTTGAATATTTACGACTTCTTATCATTACATTGATTGTTGCGGCAATTATGAGGACCTCGCCGAGGACAAACAGCTTCCACCTGTAATGTTCAGGTATGTAGGTGGTTATCATGGCAATAAAGCGTTCTCCTGCCTCCGGCGAACCCTTCGCCTTCAGTGCACCGCTTTCAAACAGAAGGCGTGAGTAGTCAATAAGGTAAGTATAAAGAATAACGAGGGCTCCTCCGAATATCAGGACCCAGTCAGACACACCCGGCCTGACATAATAGCCCTTTTCCTGCCTGCCGATAAAGAGCAGCGCCATGAGGATCATGGTTAGCGAGTTGATCACGGGTGCCAGCACGGGCCCAAGCCATGAAACAGGTATCAGGAAAAGAAGGTCCCATGTGAGTAGTGTTTCAGGCCAGCCGGTCAGCAGGTTGAGAGCTACATAATAAAATATGTCCCAAACCCCGAATGCAAAAAGGGCGTAGAACAGCCTCTGGAGACCGTTTCTGCCTGTGATGATTCCGACAGTTGCCAGCATCACCAATGTGGCTATCTCCCTGATCCACTCGGCAGTGACCAGGTCTGCCGACATGAGTTTCAACGGGAATTCAAATCCGTCAGGGTAGTAAAGCTCACGCAGGTAGATGACAACTATCCCCTCCAGGAATCCCATCGCGGCTGCAAAAACAGCCAGCCACAGGAACCGGCCTTTCCATCCCAGGTGATTATCCTTCATATTATTGGACTTTTGTGCTTCAAGTTATAAAATATATGGGATAATTGCCTTCCTCTCCGCCGGGTAGTCTGTGAAATGGCTCCTGTACCACCTGTGGTGGGAAAGTGCCCTCGGGACCAGGTTGCAGAAGGTCCAGATGAAAAATGACAAAGCCGGCAATGACCAGCAGAGTATGGCATAACCGCTCCATTCAAGTATCTCACCGAAGAAGTTGGGGCAGGAGATCTTTTCAAACAGGCCACCGTGTGGAATGACATAATCGTTGCCGTTTCTCTTTTTACGCAGGTGAATCAGCTTTTCATCCGAGCTCATGTTTATTGCCATCCCTGCCAGGAAAATCAACAGGCCGGCAATGAAACGGGGATCTGTCATCCAGGATTCAGTGTAATGTGTCTGAAGCGTGCCGGCAAAATACCCGAGGAAACCGGCGTTCACAAAATTGAAAAAGACAGCCATCAGGGCTACCAGCAGGGGCATCTCCTTGCCTTTTGTTCTGATCCTCAGCGGATAGATAATTGCCCGGTTCAGATAGTGCGCCAGGTATAGCCCGGTGATAACCCATATGGTCACGGTTTTTGGACCGCCGCCGGTGATTACGAGCATCAGGTAGATGACCGGCCCGGGTATCTCCATAAGGAACCATCCGAGCCTGTCGGGGATTGTCACACCCCATGTCCTCTTCGAGTGCCTGCCGTAAGGGGCTGTCACAAACAGCAGGACGATGAAGATAATGACCGCGACGGATATCCAGATCCAGACGAGCAGACCGAAAAGAGTTTTTTCCATATTTCAGTTAAGCCGGGGCGGCAGTTTGTTCGGACATTTCAACTCCTGCCGTTCCCGGGAAGTAAAAATAGCATTCATTTCAACATAATGACAGTGCCCCTGTCCATCGCCTTTGGCATAAATTGAAATTTTCAGTAATTTGGCCTTCGCCGCGGCAATTGTAACAGCCACAGGTAAAATTGTTTGGTCTTCACGGCGGCAATTGTCAAAGCCAGAGGCAAAATTTGATCTGTTGTGCAATTTGGTCTTCACTGCGGTAATTAATTTCCGTAGCATAATAAACGGGTAAAATATGATCTCCTTCAGGAAACAGTTGCTTTCGGCGGTAATGATAAGTTTCACCCTTGTCTCAGCCGGCCAGTATGAAATTGGCAGCTCATCCATTGAACTGAGGGATCCGGCCAGGGGAAACAGGAGGGTAACCGCCGATTTATGGTATCCGGTTGTGCCACCTGACCAGTCTGTAACCGCCGGAGCAACGCTGCCGCAGAAATTTCCGGTGATATGCTTCGCCCACGGATACCAGCACCCCGGTGACCGGTACGGCAACCTGGTTGGAATGATTGTTCCGGCAGGCTATATTATGATAAGCCTGACCACCTTTGAGGGACCATTTCCTTCACACAGGGGATATGCTGAGGAGGTCAGGTTCCTGTCCGGTGCCGTTTCCGGTATGGGGAGTGATACACTTTCACCGTTATACGGAATTGCAGACACTCTCGTCTGCCTGATGGGGCACAGCATGGGAGGAGGAGCATCATTCATCGCAGCCGCCGGCAACAGTGACGTGGATGCCCTGGTTGCCCTTACTCCCTATGAAATCCGCCCTTCTGCCATCGAAGCGGCAGGTATGGTAAGTGTGCCGACACTTATCTTCTCGGGCACGGCTGATTGCATCACCCCGCCTGAAAAGAACCATCTTCCCATGTATGAGCGGTCAGTTGCAGAGGATAAAACCTATATCTCAATCATTAACGGATCACATTGCGGCATGGGAGCATTGCGCAAATGCTTCACTGCTGAAAAACTGGCAGGGTGCAAAGGCGGTCTGGGTACAGAAGAGCAGACGGCCATTCTTTCAAGGTATGTCATCCCCTGGCTCGACTGCTTCCTGAAAGGGGAGAAGGAGCAGGGGGCGGTATTCAACCGGACCCTGGTTTCGGATGAAGGCGTTACCTGGCTCCGGTCACGGCCCCTCAGGTAATGCATTCCAATCCGGATCCTTCTTATTTTGGCAGGGTTTGCCTCATTCAGTCGAGTTTACTTGCTTTGTCAGCCTGTTTATCATCCCTCTGAATACAAACTCATGCAACGGCATCACGGAGTACCAGTAGAGCCGCCCTTTCAGTCCCAGGGGTCTGAAGGTGGCAGTCTGGATCAAGGCGCCATCCTCTATCCTGAATTCGAGCCACGCTTCTCCCGGCAGCTTCATTTCAGCATATAGTAGGAGCCTGCCCTCATGGCGGTCAGCATACAGAACACGCCAGAAATCAAGTGCATCGCCCGGTGATATTTTCCTGTCATTCTTTCTTCCCCGTCGCAGACCCACGCCTCCCGAGAGTTTGTCCATAAATCCCCTCAGTCCCCAGAGCCAGTTTGCATAATACCAGCCGGTCTTACCACCTATAGACCATATCCGGTCAATAACTGTTTCCCGGTCAGTAAACGGTCTCTTCCTTATATCCTTCAGGCAGCCGTGAACCGGTACCCTGACAAGATCAGACACACCCCTCTCCAGTACCGGACCGGACAAAGCGTCTGTCCAGCTCGAGGTCACCTCATGTTGCTCTATCCTTTCAAACGCACTCCTGACTGATTCATCGAAATTCATCAGGGTGATCCCCAGTTCCTTGTGCAGGTTGTTTTCCCTGCATATCACCTCAACCTTCATGCTGTCGACAAGGTTGACTGCAAGCTTGTAGGATGTGGAGGTTACAAAATAGAGCCAGTAGGAGGAGAGCCTGGGTGTCATGACAGGAACTACAAATATTTTACGTTTGAGGTTCCTTACTGCAGCAAACCTCAGCAACATTTCCCTGTAGGTAAGGATATCAGGGCCGCCTATGTCAAAGCTTTTGTCAAAACTGCTCTCCTTCATCAGGACTCCGCCAAGGAACTCTATAACATTCCTTACTGCTATGGGCTGCGACCTGGTATTTAGCCACTTTGGGGCAATCATCACGGGAAGCTTCTCTACCAGGTCGCGTATTATCTCAAAGGACGCGCTTCCGGCTCCGAGTATTATCCCGGCCCTGAGAGTTGTTAAATGGCATGATCCCTTTGCAAGTTCGTCCTCAACTGTCTTTCGGGAAGCCAGGTGCCTTGACAGTTTTCCGGTGTTTACAATCCCGCTGAGATATATTACCTGTCTGACACGGGTCTTGCTGATCCGCTCCCGGAAGTTGATTGCGGAGGTCCGCTCCATTTCGTCAAAGCTCCCGGTGGAGGCTGACATGGAGTGGATCAGGTAATAGGCAGCGTCAATATCATCGGGTATTGCTGCAAGTGAATCATAATCAATGAAATTAGCCTCTATTACTGACAGTTGATCATTCTTGAATCTCGAAGTATCAAATCTCTGCCTGTCACGCACGCAGCAGATTACCTCATGCCCGCCTGCAAGGAGTGAGGGAAGCAGCCTCTTGGCAATATACCCTGTAGCACCGGTAAGGAGAATCTTCATTTTATGCTTTTGCGTTTTTGGTTTTGATTGCTGACTACTTTCATTGTCAGAACTTGATTCGTATTCCTGTACCCGGAGCTTCGCCGGATGGCCTTTCTCCATCCTTGGCCATGACAACACCTGCTGTCTGAATCAACATTACTGACATCTCATCCTATTCGTACCTGTTAATTTCATGTTCGTTGCTGAAATGATGGCAGAAGGGAAATACTTTGTTACTTTTGTTATAAATTTATTAAGGAAATGACCCAAAAGTATCAATCCATCAGGTTGATTTTGACCAAGGCGTTCTTTTTGCTGACGATTCTTGCGATTATATCATGTTCAAGGCAGGGTACTTCTGTCAACACAGGACAACAAAACACTGACAATCCTTCAAATCAGAAGGTTATCCTCTATGGGGAATTCATGCATGAGGTCAACAGTTTCTCACCGGTCATTACCGGTGAAGTTAATTTCAAGGCTGACCATCTCTTCTACGGTGAGGATGTTCCTGCATCAGCCATTGAAGAAGACAAACAGCTGGCAGGCTTTCTCACCGCAGTTGAAAAAACCGGAAAGGGAAGGATCAGAACTGTCCCAATGGTGCAGGCCAAATCAATGTCAGGCGGACCGGTCGACAGCCTCTTCTATGCGAAGATCAAAAACACGATGCTGGATGCTGTCCGGAGCCAGCCTCAGGTTGACGGAATATACCTCTCACTGCATGGTGCCATGGGCGTTCAGGGAATGTTCGATCCGGAGGGTAACCTTATCCTTGCACTTCGGGAAGTTGTTGGCCCTGATGTGCCGATAGCAGTTTCCTTTGACCTCCATGCCAACGTTACCAAACGCAGGACGGAAAATGCAAATATCATTGTGGGCTACCATACAAATCCTCACCGTGACCATTTCAAAACTGCCCTCAGGGCCGGCGACCTGCTCGTACGTACCGTCCTTGGCGAAATAAAGCCGGTAATGGTTGTAAACAAGATGAAACTGCTCAAGGGTGGCGGTATGAACGTCGACTTCCTTCCTCCCTTCAGAAAGATTTTCTCTTCAATGAAGAAGATGGAGAAGCAGCCGGATGTACTCTCTGTCTCCTTCTTCCCGGTACACATATGGATCGATGAGCCTGAACTGGGATACAGCACGGTCGCCATAACAGACGGGAAGAAAGACCTGGCGCAGGAACTGGCTGACAGCATAGCCGACATGGCCTGGGCTGTCCGTGATGTGCCCCAGCCGGCCGGAAACAGTCCCGAGGAAGCAGTGGCTATAGCCCGTGACAAAAAAATTGCCCGCGCGCTTGGAACAGTGGTTTTCTGCGATGTGGCCGATGCTCCTTCAGCCGGAACTCCGGGCGAAAGCACATGGATTCTGAAAGCCCTTGTTGAAAAGGGGAGCAACCTTGTGTCATATGTCTCGGTGCGCGACGCAGTTGCAGCCGGTGAGGCATGGCAGTACAACACCGGGGATGAAATAACAATCTCTGTCGGAGGCAAGCTTGATACTGTCTACGATAAACCGTTTGTATTTACCGGTGTTGTTGCCTCAAAACAGGAGACATCGTATGGCAAAACGGTCATCCTGAAACATGACGGAGTACATCTTATTCTCTCAGAACTTCCGATGGCACTGAAAGAACCGTCTGATTTCAAAAATCTCGGGCTCTCAGTCTGGAAAGCGGATATTGTTGCGGTTAAAAACCTGTTCCCGTTCAGATATAACTACCTGCTATATAACAGGAAGACTGTCAATGTGATGTCACCCGGATTCAGCAGCATCGATCCGTTTGCGCTGAACTATGTCAATATTCCCAGGCCGATCTATCCGCTGGACAAAATTGATTCCTGGAGATAATCACGGCCACTGATGAATTGTTAAGTATTTGCTCAGGGCAGATTGATTGCCCAAAAGGGAATTCAATTTGAGCCGCACTCACAGTATGAACGGGATGAGCCTTTTCGTCCCTTCCATATACTCACTGTATTTCTCCCCGAAATAGGAGATACACTCAATTTCATCGCGGCGGGCGGTCAGCCAGAGCAGCCATGATGCAAGCAGCGCTACGGGAAAAGTGTACCAAAGGGGCTGTTTGAGCCATATGCCCCAGGAAAGAAACAGGAGGGAAGAATACATTGGATGCCTGATGTACCTGTAAATCCCTGAAGTGACCAGTTCCGTTGTCTTCTCGAACCTGAACAGCTTCTCATCCACCCGCACAACACCCGGCTTCCTGGCCCTTCTTAACCTTACAACCGATTCTATTACAAACCACAGTGAAACACATAGCATGAGCCAGGAAATAATCTGCCTGGCAGAAAATGGCTCGCTGAACCATTTGGTATAATTGAATACAAACAGGATAATTATGCACTCCCAGCTAAAGAACCTCGTGAATCCGTGGCTGCGCGGCTCAAACAGGCTTTGCTTTGAGAAGAAAATCACCGGAATGCTAAGTGCAATGAAAAAGATTACTTTATCCATTTCAGGTTGCTGTCAAATTTGTATACAATTCCTTTTGACGTCTCCATAGAATTGATATTTCCGCGGTACGAAAGATTCAGCGGTGCGCCTGAGAGCGACTTCACATTGATCTTCTCTGCTACACCGTTGCGCCACTTGATGCCGACCTCGAAATTGCCCCTCGCCTTCAGTCCCGTTACCTCTCCCTCCGGCCATGCTGCCGGCAGGGCGGGGAGTATCAAAACTGTTCCGTTCTGGCTCTGAAGAAGCATCTCGGCCAGGCCGGCTGTACCGCCAAAGTTGCCGTCTATCTGGAACGGAGGGTGATTGTCAAAGAGATTCGGGAGCGTTGACTTTTCAAGGAGCAGCCTCAGATGTTTGTAAGCTTCTTCGCCGTCATAAAGCCTTGCATAGAAGTTGATTATCCATGCCCTGCTCCAGCCTGTATGTCCGCCGCCGTTCTCCAGACGCCTCTCAAGTGTCCGGCGCGCCGCAGCGTACAGGTCCGGTGTCCGGGGTGTTATCTGAGTCCCGGGATGAAGGGCGAAAAGATGCGACATGTGCCTGTGACCGGGTTCGGCCTCACTGAATTCCTCAATCCATTCCATGATAGTGCCGTTGGAGGCCACCCTGTCAGCAGGAACCCTTTCAAGGATCAGCTGAAGCGAATCTGCCCACTCCCTGTCAATACCAAGTATTGATGCAGCCTTGCGGCAGTTGCCGAGAACCTCGCGGATGATCTGGTTATCCATCGAAGGCGCATATGTCAGCTTGAATTCCTTGCCGGATACGGGGTCAATGTAGCTGTTTTCCGGAGAGTAGGAGGGGACTGTCACAAGACGGCCCTGGCTGTCCGGTACCAGGAATGTCGTGATAAACTCTGCAGCTCCCTTCATTACGGGGTAAGCCCGGTCACGCAGATATGCTGTATCATTTGTAAACTCATAGTGTTCCCATAGTGGCAGAGTCATCCAGGCACCACCGAGGGGGAACATGCCCCAGTAAACTCCGTCTATCACCGCAGTCTTGCCGAAGACATCCGTAGTGTGATGCATAGTCCACCCCTTCGCACCGTATGTTTCGCGCGCTGTCACACTTCCAGGGCCGGTCATCTCCTCCATGAACCGTGTCAGCGGCTCAACGGTCTCTGTAAGGTTGCAGACCTCTGCCGGCCAGTAGTTCATCTGGAGATTTATGTTTGTGTGATAATCTGAGTTCCACGGTGCGGCAAGGTCCTTGTTCCAGATACCCTGCAGGTTTGCAGGCAGTTGCGCCGGCCGGCGCGATGATCCCATCAGGAGGTATCGCCCATACTGGAAATAAGTCGCAATAAGCTCCGGGTCATCACCGCCTGCCTGGAACCTCCTGAGCCGCTCATCAGTTGGCAGCCCGTCAAGGTCTCTGTAATCTTCAGACGATTGCTTTTCAACTGAGGTTTCCGCAGTGGTCCCGGACCTGCCCGCATGAGGTCCGCTGCCCAGGGTAAGACTGACCCTGTTGAACATCGACGAGTGCTCAGCTATATGCTCTTTCCTGATCTTTGCGAATGACTTCCAGGATGCTTTGCTTATTGCATCGGTACATTTTTCCCGCGGGTCAATCGTCCTGTCAAAATTCAGCAGGTCAACATTATAGTCAGTGTGTGCGTTGAAAAATAGCGTCATTTCCTTACCACCAGTGTAATTAAGGCTGTTTTCACCTTTCTTCAGTTCACCGTCACAGCTCATTACAATCAGCGAGGCAAAGAACTTCATATGATCTCCGCTGGGACCTCTTTCTGGATCCTCGGGATCGATTATCTGTCCTTCCATGTCAATCCTGTTGTCGGTGACTGTTATCAAAGCATCCTGAGGCCTTGCCAGAGAAATATCCATATTAAGGCCGCCCTCATCCTCTGACTTCATTGTGATTACCATAAGGTCTTCGCCGGCAGGCACATAAACTTCATATGAAACCCTGTTCCCGTTCCTTTCAAAACTGACCGAGGCAATACCGGTGGCCAGGTCCAGCCCGCGTCGGTAATCGGTCACCTCAGTGGTATCAGCAAATCTGAAGAAGATGTCCCCCACAGTCTGGTACGTCCATGTTTTTCCCGGTATTCCGGCCAGGTATTTTTCCGAAAGCTCATATGCCTCAGGGATCTTCCCGTCGAGAATAAGTTTCCTTATCTCCGGCAGGTTTGCAAGCGCTCCGGGATTGTTGTTTGGAATATTCACACCGCCCCATAACGACTCCTCATTTACCTGCAGGCGTTCAACCGCCGGATTACCGAAGATCATCCCGCCAAGGCGCCCGTTTCCTACTGGCAGGGCTTCTGTCCATTGGGCGGCAGGCCTGTCATACCACATAACATATTTACCGGTTGAGCCCGGCCCGGAGCTGCAGCCGGACACGAGTGCGCCGATCAGGAGCGGCAGTACTTTGGTAATCTTCATTTATCTGAGGTTTTTCTGATGTATTAAAACTTTGTCACAAAGCCGCCTGAGGGCTGGATTTCAATGTTTATCTTCCCTGCGTTGTCAGGTGTGACGCTGGCTGTTGAGAAGGAGGGCAGGGTATCTCCCTCGGTAATGAGTGTTCCTGATCCGGCCACCGGAAAGGGTAACCGGACCGCAAGCCTCAACGGCATCTTTTCAGCATTAACCCCGGCGATGTACCACCTGTCTCCAGATCTCCTCGCCAGCACGATGTATCTGCCCGGGTACCCGTCAATGAACCGGGTCTCGTCCCAGCTCACTGGTATTTCCTTCATCATATTCTTTACATAGTCCGGAACTGTTGCCATCCCCATCGGAGTCTCGGCATAATGCTGAACTCCGGACAAAAACAGCACAGCCAGAGCCAGTTCCGCACCGTTGCCTGTTCTCCGTTCGAAATTGTCATACTGTGTGAAGCAGACCGGGGTGAAGTCCATCGGATCAAATGCATTCCTTGTAAAGGCGAGTGTGGTTGCTTTCGAAGCGACGAGGTCAGCCGTAGCCTGGTCAAATGTTGCGAACTCGAAACCTCGGATTGCTTCCATAGAGACAAGGTTTGGCCAGGTTCGCTGCAGCCCCCGGGGGTATGTTGAACCGTGGCAGTTCACGACCAGTTTATGCCGGTGCGCATCGGAAAGGATGTCCTGGTAATAATTCATCATCGACTGGCCGTCTCCGCCAAAGAAGTCGACCTTTATTCCTTTTATGCCAATGCTCTCCAGCCGGCCGAACTCCTCCTCCCTCGATTCATGTGTCAGAAGCCGGTCCTTTGGATGGTAAGTGACAGTATTCCAGTCGCCTGCAGAGTTATACCAGAGTATCAGTCCGACCTTTTTCTCTTCGGCCATCCGGGCCAGTTCAGCTATCTTATCCCATCCGATTGTCTTGTCCCAGTTGACGTCAATCAGGCAGTATTCCCATCCCATCTCCGATGCATAGCTGATGAAACTCTTCTGCATCTCATAATTGACTGACCTGTCCTTCATCAGTGCCCAGCTCCATGCCGCCCTTCCCGGCCGGACATACCTGAAATCACCCTCACGTGCAGGCAGAGCAAGGTCTGTGCCGTGGGTAGACTCCGCGATGATTCCTGGTGTTTGTCCCATGGTCACTATGCGCCAGGGGGTCTGCCAGGGAAGCCCTGACTGTGGCAGAACGGAACCGCCGGTATAACCCTCAGTCAGCTCCGGGAAAGCAATCTTCATCTCATTGGCCCCGCTGCCCTTCGCCATGTGGCTGCCGCAGTAGTTTCTGTCAGGCCAGCTCTCTGTCAGGTTCACCCAGCAGTTACCTGAGCGGAAAAGGGCAGGGAAGACCCAGCCGTTCGTGTCGGCAGCCACAGTTGCCAGCGGAACTTCCATCATGTAGTTTTCCTCATAGGAGGGATTTGTCATGTTCCATCCTGACTTGGAGGCGGCACGGGGCTGGATCCAGGCAAGTGCGCCTTCGGCGAAGCCAAATGAACTCCCTTCTTCTGTTATGAATTTTACCTCTGCGGATGCACCTGGGAAACGGTAGCAGAATGCAAAACCTTCATCCGAAACCTGGAAGATAATATCCATTGGTTCGCCGGAGGAACCGGAAAGATGAACAGTATGCCTCAGTGCATTATAGGAAGCTTCCCTTTTCTTTCCGTGCAAAAGGGTATAGCTCTCTCTTACAGCCTCTGGTCCGGTAACTGAATCAAGCCTGAGACCAGTTGTAAAATCTGCATCCTTCCTTTTCAGGCCGAGGGCACTGTTTGTCATGACAGCCGTATCAAGATAACTGACCGAGTAGGCAGGCTGTCCGGCCTTATCCAGGGTGAATGCCACCGTTATCCTTCCATCCGGACTGGACATGTTAACTGTTTTTGTGGTGACGCACCCGGAGGTGACGGCAAGCATAATGATAACTGCAGTATAAAGTCTGTTCATCAGAAGAGATTAAATTCAGGTTGGTATTCCTGTGTATCTGTAGTCAATGTTTAAAGAACTCCGGAATTGCTGACGAAAGCCACTTTTTTCCCGTCAGGAGACCAGCCCGGAACATTAATAGTTCCCTGCCCACCGTAAAGATAGGCAATTACCTCCGGTGTTCCGGATGTATAATCATGGAGGTCGGCTTTCGTTTCCGGGATGGCCATCCTTCTGATATATACATGTTTGTAAAAAGGATGATCATCAGGTCTTACATCCGGCATGAATGAGAGGAAGACAATCCAATTGCCGTCCGGTGAGATATGCGGGAACCAGTCGTTATATTCATCAAATGTCAATTGCTCCTGCTGTGAGCCGTCAGGCTTCATTCTCCACAGTTTCATTTTACCGGAGCGTACCGAGTTAAAATAAATGTATTTCCCGTCAGGTGAATACTCTGACCCGTCATCAAGCCCGGGGGCATCAGTCAGCCTGATCTCTTTCTTCTTTTCCAATGATATTTTGTAGAGGTCATAATCACCTTTTCGCTCTGCGGTGTATGTCATCCACTTGCCGTCAGGCGACCAGCCATGGAGATAGGAGGGACCGAGGGCGGTGATACGCTCCGGGGTGCCTCCTTCAAGGGGCATTGTAAATATTATTGATCGGTTGTTCTCCTCAGCCACATGGTTGCTTATTCCTATCATCATCCCGTCAAACGAGAGGACATGGTCATTGTTGTTGCTTCGGGCAAACCCTGAATTTATAACCTCCGGCATACCCGTTTCAAGGTCAAACCGGTACAGCAACCCGTCACTGTTGTAAACCAGGTACCTGCCGTCCGGTGTCCAGTTGGGCGCCTGTATTGAATTAGGCGCCTGGAAGACAACCTGGCGGTGCCCCGTTTCAACATCAAGGATCTCAAGGTTACTGCCGAGGTAGTCGCGGTATGGCACCAGGTCGGGCCATGCCGGCCTTGTGATCCTCACGTTGCTGAAGACAGCCTTTTCTGAAAAGTTGTTGTCATGAGAACAGATGAAAAGCCCTGCAAACACTTCGCCGGTCAGTGAGGACTGCCTGACCTCCACAGTCCGGAACGGCTCGCCCCTCACAGCGGCAGAGAAGATGAACAGGTCACCCCTCCGTTCAAGCTGAATTACATCAGGTGCCTTTACCGGGGACCTGTTCTCGAGTGTCTCACCGCCATCATACAACCGGTATTGCAGTGATGCCAGCCCGTCACCGTGCACGGCAGCGCTGACATGCGCCGAAGACGCGTCAAGGCTGTTACGGATCATCCATCCAACCTTCCTGTGTGCATGGTTCCCCTCGCCGATGAACCTGACATCAGCACTGAGAATAAAATCACCGCTAAGCTTCTTCCACGCGAAGTGAAACTGGTCTGCACTGAACCAGATGTTTTCACCTGATCCCGCCAGGGTATATTGCTGCGCTGCGGGGTCATACTCCACCGATCCGCGGATGCTGCATCTGCCTATGTCCAGGTTTCCGTCAAAAATGTTTGCCGCATATTGCTGTGACCGCAGTGGGCCTGATATCATAAGTGTCATTGCCAGGAAAATTGTTGTTTTTGTC
The DNA here is from genome assembly GCA_021816545.1 of Bacteroidota bacterium. Taxonomy (GTDB): domain Bacteria; phylum Bacteroidota; class Bacteroidia; order Bacteroidales; family VadinHA17; genus SR-FBR-E99. The sequence goes on along the minus strand of JAKAXP010000001.1, from coordinate 8,023 downwards.
TTCAAACTCATGGTTACTTGTTTTTAGTCATTTGCTGCCTTGAGGCACCGGGAGCCATGCAGCGGATGTTTCGGCTCCGGATCTTTTGCCTTCTGGCACCTGTTGCCACCGCATATGCTGCTTCATGACCTGCCGACCGCATCGCAGCAGCCTCTTCCTCCGCGGCTCCAGCTGCTTAATGGCCTCCCGGCCGCATCGCAGCAGCCTCTTCCTCCGCCGCACCTGCTGCTTCATGGCCCGGACGGCTGTATCGCAGCAGCCCCTTCCTCCAGCGCACATGCTGCTTCATGACCTGACGACCGCATCGCAGCAGCCCCATCACCCGCCGCACCTGCTGCTTCATGGCCCGGACGGCTGTATCGCAGCAGCCCCTTCCTCACCAGGTATAATAATATTAAAGATAAATATCCTTCCTGATATACATGCTTCGCGAAGCGCCAAGAAACAGAAAAGAAAAACCGGTAAAATACACGATGTTGATCAGGTTAATCCGGTATTCCGGGTTAACCACATCAAGATCAATGAACTTATACGGACTTATATACCCTGCCCACGAGAGATTGTCAGTAATATTTGAAATTGTAAAGATGAAATAGAGAACCATTACCAGGGCAACACTCACTGTTGTGATCGGCCTTGGCTTTTTCACACGTACTGACAGGAACATGCCAAGATAGGCGAAGAAAAGGTGGAGCAGGAGTGTATACAATGACATGATAAGGAAGGCATCAACGTTATAGGGCTCCTTCTTGCACGTCTCAAGTGATATGTACCCGGCAACGGTGGTTATGGCATTCAGTACCAGTATATTGAGGACCACTACGAACAGCTTGCTGAAATATACCTGGCTTCTTGTAACCGGCCATGCCAGCAGGAATTCAGCCGTCCTGCCGTACTCCTCCTTAAGCAAAATGTTGGAAGAGAGTACTATTGAATAAATGCTGCCAAGCACCAGCATGTAGATCACATTGTTGGCAGAGTAAAATCCAAGCACTGAGAAGAGGTCATTGACATCGGAAACGCCTTTGAACTGCAATGTCCCCTCCGGAAGGATGCTTATCATGGCAAGAATCTTCGAGTTGTTCTCGAGGAAAATGCTGTAAAGTGACATTGTCGCTGTGATGAGGAAGGTAATAATTGCGGTCCACACAATCAGGCTTTTAAGGTTGCTCCTTAACTCCCTCAGAAACAGGTTGCTGTTCATGATTGCATCCCGGGTTAATTGTAATAATGCATGAAAATCTCCTCAAGCGAGGGCTCCTCGATTGTCAGGTCAGAGACAGTCATTCCGCGCAGGGCGGAAAGGAGTATGTTTATATCTCCTGAAAAGATGAACTCCACGGTCCTCTCTGTAACTGCAATCAGGTTCTCAATTCCCGGCAGCCCCGCAAGGCTGTCGCCTGACTTTTCAGCGAATTCAACCCGTATCTTCCGTAGCTGCTTCTTCCTCAGGCTCTCAATCTCTTCAACGTTGACAATCTTCCCTTCCCTGATTATTGCCACACGCCTGCAAAGCATCTGAACATCACTGAGGGTGTGCGAGGAAAAGAAAACCGTCATCCCATTACGGTTTTCAGAGCGCAGCAGGTCAAAGAATCTCGACTGCATCAGCGGATCGAGACCGGTGGTGGGTTCATCAACAATAAGCAGCCTTGGCCTGTGAAGGAAGCTCTGAATGATAGAGAGCTTCTTCCTGTTACCCGATGAGAGATCCGATATCCTTCTTCCTGGCTCCGCCTCGAACATCTCCATCAGCTCACCGGTTCTCTTTTCCGCATCCGCGACGCCGTAAAACGATGCACAGTAGCGCAGGAACTCCCTGGCGGACATATCGGGATACGGGTTCGCCTCGGAGGGGATGTAGCCTGTCTGAGTCCTGATATTTTTCGAATCCTTAACGATGTCATAACCCATTATCCGGGCGCTGCCGCTGGTAGGGAACAGGAGATTCAGGAGAACACGTATCGTTGTTGATTTTCCGGCCCCGTTCGGGCCGATGAAACCGAATATTTCGCCCTCTTCAACCTGCAAACTGATATTCTCGATTCCACGGTCCCTGCCGTACTTCTTGGTAAGTCCCGAGATCTGTATGGCGGGTTCGCTCATAATTTGTCACGTGCTTTGATGGCAGCAGCATTACTCATACCAGGTCACAGGCTTCCGGGGGCATCCATTTGGCATCCCGGCCTTCCCATTTTATGTTGCATCCTATCGGGTTTGTCACCGGAACGCTTATCTTCCTCCCTGAGGTGAGTTCATCCAGCGCCCTGTCGAGGTCATTTACAGTCATCCGCGAGGTATCTCTCGGCGAATCGACACCCCTGCCGGTATATACAAGTTCCCGGGCACGGTTGAAGACGAAGAAATGCGGGGTCTTTAGCCCGCCGTATGCCTTCACCACCGTCTGATCCCTGTCATAGAGGTATTTCCACGGGAAGTTGTGCTCCTTCATCCTATTTACCATATTCGGGAAGCTGTCCTCCTCATAGGTGTGCTCACTGTTTGAATTAATGCCCGCAAATGCAACTCCCTTATCACGGAACTTCTCCGCGGTTGCCCTGGTGACCTCATCCGAGCCGATCACATAAGGACAGTGATTGCAGGTAAAGAAAACAACCAGGTACGGGTATTCATCAAAGTCCGACAGGCTGTATTCTTTCCCGTCGGTGGCCGGAAGCCTGAAACTGATGGCTTTCTGGCCGGGTTGAAGTGTATAACTCATAGTTTTTCGTGTTTTAATGATTTATTTTTTTACAAATACGATGCTTGGAACCGGTCTCTCGACTTTTCCGGAGGGCCTGTTCACTATGCCGTTGTTACCCTCTTCCTTCACATACAGGGCTGTTGAACCGCCGCCGTCAAGGTTGAGTATTTCGGTGCATCCGAGGCTCTGCGCCAGCGCCCTCAGCTCAAACAGGCTCATACCGTCAGCATAACCCGGCTGCCTGCCGTCAACTGCAATAAGGAGAACATGGCCCTGGTCTGTGATGCCTACGAGTGAACGCGGGTGACGGTTTTTATTGAAGGCAGTGCTGTCAAGAGCTATCTCCATTCCGTCATCCATGAGCAGTGGCCCGCTTACAATTGCATCTTCAGCCTGAATAGCTCCTGCGTCCTCTCTCTCCGGCCCCCATCCCGAAATGTCAGTTCTCTCACCTGTTGCAGAGAACACTCCCGTTGCACGGACTCCGAATTCCTTTTCATCTGTGGCAGCTATGTCCGAGCCGTTCACCCTGACGAAGTGTACATTGTACCCCTCCTGCATATTGAAGAAAGTGCCGTTGATGGCGGCAAGAACACCCTCCGCAGCAGCAAATCTGCTGGTTATCAGCGTTGTATCAGCAGCTGCTACCCCAAATTCAAAATCTCCGGCTGTGGTATCGATGTCAACCACATAAATAGCCTGATCTGAATTGAACAGCCGGGTCTGAACCGATCTGAGCATTACCCCGGAAGCAACGGTTTTGCAGCTCCAGGCATCTGCCGGCAATGAATCTGTAAGGGTGACTGACTGCCCTGCAGCATAGACTGGCAGCAAGAATATTGCCATGGCCGGCATGAATCTTTTCAGCATAATTCTATCTCGCATTAAAGTGAAGTTTCATAACTTTATGAAATCGGTTTCATAATAAACGCTCTCTATATATGAACACAGATCGCACATTAAAGTTAACTGCTTTTTTCCGGACGGCAGCAGTTGCCGCACTGTTTATTGGTCTGTTGAACCCCGCCGGAGCGCAGCCTTCGGGCGGACCGTACGGCCCGGTACGTCAGTCGTGGCCTGTACCTGAAAAGGGAGGCAGGGTGATTTATGTTGCGCCTGACGGCGATGCCGGAGTACCAGGTGAAAACATCACTTCTCCGTCAACAATCGAAGCCGCAATCGCGAAAGCTGTAACCGGAGATGTGATTGTGATGAGGGGCGGAACTTACCGGACGGGCGACCTGCTCCTGAACCAGGGAATAACAATCCAGCCATACGGCGATGAACTGCCTGTGTTAAAGGGGACAATGGTTGCGACAGAGTGGATGAACCTGGGCAACGGACTCTGGGTGACGAAATGGGACCGGCTATTCCCCTCGGCACCGGCCGACTGGTGGCAGCGCCTGCGAAGCGGAAAGGAGACGCCTCTCCATAGGTTCAATGATGACATGGTCTTTATCGATGGCAGGTTCCTGCAGTCAGCAGGATTTGAGGGAGAGGTTGATGAAAACACTTTCTTCATCGACTATAAGACCGGCCTGGTATATATCGGGGTGGATCCGAAAGACAGGCTTGTTGAGATAACAGCTCGCAATGTGGCTATTCACCGAGTAACCGGCGAATGTCACGGAAGACCGTCAGATGGCCGCGGACCGGTGATCAGGGGGCTGACTTTCACCCAGTACGCGTACAGGGCGCTGGAGGTTGACGGCAAGGACCCTGAAGGTATTTCACCCGAGGCGGAACACGGCAAGGATGTGGTGGGTACCACCCTCGAACACTGCACAATATCCTACTGCTCCCGCGTGGCGGCATACCTGCGCGGTGACAGGCTTACAATTCGCAACTGCCGTGTGAGCGACACCAGCACTGAGGGAATCTATATTCTCAGCTCCTCGGACGTACTTCTCGAAAGGAATATATTCACCCGGAACAATATTGAACGAATTACCGGCTATTACCCGGCTGCAGTCAAGATATTCAACCAGTGCTACCGTGTCACCTGCAACGACAATCTTGTGACCGATCTGCCATTTTCAAACGGAATCTGGTACGATGTCGGCAACGTCGATGCCGTTTTTACAAACAACTGGGTGGAAAATGTCGGGCTGATCAGCAGGGCAGTCTCTTACCTGCAGACCTGGCCCAACGAGAGCGGCTTCTTCTTCGAGATCTCAAAAGGGGCTCTCTGCGCAGGTAACGTCTTCGTCAACTGCGAGCTCGGCATCCATATCCTCAACAGCTGCGATGCGAAGATGTACAACAACACTCTCGTCAACAGCACTGCCTGTGTCAGCCGGAGCGAGCGCAGCGCCGTTGGTGATCACTTCGGATGGCACCCTGCAACCGGACCGGATGTGGATCAGCGCGACGGACACATTTTTGTCAACAACCTTATGGTGGCTGACGCCAGTCTCAACAGGCCGCACCTCTTTGTGTGGCAGCGGGCAATGCTGTGTGACAGGCTGCGTGATCCTCAGTTCAGTGTTATCGACAATAATGTCTATGTGAAAAACGGGGACCGCAGGGCCATGCCGCTGATCCTCTGGAGCCCGGCACAGGAGGAGCAGTGCATCGTGGCGCTGAATTCTCCGGCAGAACTTAACGTCAGGCTTCCTCAGTTCGAGACTAAAAGCATCCTGGTGACTGACAATCAGGTTTTCCTCAGTCCTGAACTTAAGAACTTCAGGCTGCTACCGTCATTCGCCGGCAATGCTGCTGCAGCACCTGTTCCTCAGGAGCTGTGGTCATCATTCAGGCTGAAGAAGAAACCGATACCCTGGGTGGGAGCATATCCGCCACAGATGTGATGCTATTCCAGCCAGTTATTTTCTTTCATTATAGAGAGGCCGGACAGTATGATCCGGTCAAGGTCGGCCGGAGGGCTGTTGAATAATCCGACATAAACCAGGTCCTTTTCGGGCACTGAAAAGAAGAATGCCCTGAACCCGCCCTGGTCACCGGTGTGATATACTAAACGCACGCCGAATTCGTTGGCTTTGCCGAGAACCTGGTTTTCACCGATGAACCAGCTGTAACCGATGAAAGGTGGCACTGTATCTGCCCAGGTGTCAGGACGGAAGATTGTCCTTGATTTTTCCGTGAGTTCTTTGCTCAGGAAGATGTTCTGTCTGATTGCCTTCTCATAAAGGACCAGCTCTCTGACAGAGCTCCATACCCCTCCGTTGCCCGCTGCCGGAAAAGTCGGAAACTCACCGTAGTCAGACTCCTCCCACCGGCCGTTCATCGCTTCATAGCCGTGCGATACACCCGTTTCCGGGTGCGGACCGTCGGTGATTGTGCTCGTCACCATACCGGCAGGTTTGAATATCCTCCCTGCAATGAAATCCTGCCACTTCTGCCCGCTGACCTTCTCAATTATCAGTGCCAGGCCGTTAAAGGCGGGATTGGAATACTCATATTTCGTGCCTGGTTCAAATTCCAGTTTTTCCGCCTGCATCACCGGTGCCCAGTTCTCATAGTCCTTTGCGGTAATGAAGAACTCAGGATTTTCACTCACCGGCCTGTTGTCAGGAAGTCCTGAAGTATGGGTCAGGAGATGCGCAACAGTCACCTTGCCTGCTATCTCCCTGTTTTTAAATTCAGGGAAGTATTTGCTGAGCGGATCTGTCACCGAGAGTTTCCCTTCTTCCTGTAGAATCAGTATCCCGTTGGCAACGAATGTTTTGGATATCGATCCGAGGTTGAAGAGGGTGTTATCCGTTATCTTTTCGCCGGTCACCATGTTGGCCAGGCCGAAGCATTTCAGGTAAACCGTGCTGTCACCCTTCATTACGAGGACTGCACCTCCGGGTTCTCCGGCAACGAATTCGGCTGTAAGCAGTGAGTCAAGTGATTTAAACATGAAATTTCCGGTTTGTTTTGTTGAACATGAAACCGCCAGAAGGCAGACCGACAGGAGCAAAGCAGATCTCATTTCAATTGTTTTTTTTGTTTAGTGATATGCTGAACGATTGTATCCTCGGTGACCGCTCCGGCGTCAGGGTAAACCTTACGGTGATGGTGCCGTTCATACCATCCATCACGAATGAGCCCCTCAGGTTGTTCTCGGGGATGATCTCTTTCACATCAGTTATCGTGCCTGCTGCCTGGAAAATCCTGGCAGTTTCTTCTCGCAGCTCCTCCACCGGGTTGTCAATAAAGAAGTTGTCTGAGAAAATTTCCCCGGTTCCTTCCGCGTTCCACTCCGGCATTATACGAAGCAGATCGTTCTTTCTTGTCCTCAGGATATCAGTTATCGCGGGACTTCGCGGTTTGAGCTCCAGAGAGGCTATAAGGAGCTCAAGCACCTTCTGGTTGACAGTATAGGTGGAGCCATATGTGCGGTTGCTGAAGGCAACCACCCCGACGCCGTAATCAGGCATGATGGTCCAGTTGCTGCCGAAACCCGGAAGCCCGCCGTTATGGTAAATCTTTCTCCTTTCCCGGCAGTCGAGTGACCATCTGAGGCCATACCCGTACGCCACGATTACATGACATTCCGGCCCTCCGGGGTAAAGTGTGCTGCTGCTGTAGCTGACGCCCGAAGAAGGAGACTGCATCTCCCGAAGTGAGCTCCTTTTTAGCGGTACACCCCCAGTTTTGTCTACTGTAAGTATGCCTTCGGGACCGTCACCCTGCGGCCGGACCCCCGTTCTGTTGCGGGGCGGCCACGCCGAGAGGTGCATTATGGCATAGCGGGCGAAATCGCCTGCTGTAGATATCAGTCCTCCCATCGCCCCGAAGGGGCCGTCATGCAACAGCTCCTCTTCACTCCATTCACCTTCCCGGTACCTGTAGCCGTGCGCCATGACTCCCTCCGGCAGATCATCGTATTCCCATACCGTGCTCCTCATCCCCAGCGGTTTGAAAACCACTGAGTCGATATACGACTGGTATGATTTCCCGGTGACTGCCTTTATTATCCTTCCGAGAAGGGTGTAACCCAGGTTGCTGTACTCATAGGTGATTCCCGGAACGTTCGACATTGACAGCCCTTCGCGTATCATTTCGCTGAGCTCTTCCTCAGTCGTTCCGAGCTGCCGGTCAGCCCAGGGGTCATCCTGCGGGAAACCGCCGGTATGTGTCAGGAGATGACGTATGGTCAGCACAGGTGCATCGTCAGACAGGTACCGCAGGCTGTCAATCTCCGGCAACCACCTGCTTACCGGGTCATCCAGCCGGAGTTTACCCTCGTCACGCAGCCTGAGTATCGCCAGCGCCGTAAAGCTCTTGGTCATTGAGGCAGCCCGGAAAGCGGTGGAGACCGTTACCGGTGTGCTGTCGGCAAGGTTCGAATAACCGATGGCACCTGAGCAG
>JAKAXP010000124.1 GCA_021816545.1 Bacteroidota bacterium | reverse complement strand
GGGAACATGAGGTAAATGGCTATGGGTTTCCCCTCGAAATATGCAAGCCAGATGAACTCCTCATCTAGTATGGCTTTGGCTTTTTTCAGTGTGCTCTTGATATAATCGGGTTCGAGGGGCTCGAAGTTGGCCTTGAAGGAGGCCCATGCCTCGTTGAACACCTCGGCGAAGTCGGCGATGTACTTATCCTGCTCCTTCCATGTAAAGTGCCTGAACTCATATCCTGGTTTATCGGCCACCCACTGTGCGATTTTACGAAACCTCTCGTCGAGCGGTTTGGTGAGGTCATAGTGAAATCCTTCCTGCTTAAACCAGGTCCGGAAGCCGTATCTCTCAAACAGCCCCTGGTAATATGGCGGGTTATAGGCTATCTCGAAAGAGGGATGTGTGAATCCTTCAACCAGCAGGCCCCAGTATTTATCTGTCTCACCGAAGTTGATGGGGCCGTCCATTGCTTCCATGCCTTTTCCGCGAAGCCACTCCCTGGCGGTGTCAAAGAGCATTCCGGCAGCAGCGTCATCATTTGTGCATTCGAAGAAACCTATGCCGCCGGTAGGCTGGTCCCATGTCTTTGCCGTGTTATAATCGATGAAGGCGGCAATGCGGCCAAGGAGGCTGTTGTCATCGCCGGTGAGCACCCATCGTGCGGCTGTGCCGTGCTTGTAATATGGGTTTGTTGCCGGGCTGAAGACATTCCTGATATGCTGGTCGAGGGGGCATACCCACGTGTCGTCGTCTTTGTAGATGACCCTGGCGGTGTCAAGGAACATCTTTTCAGTTTTCCTGCTGGTGACCTCGGTCAGCTTCATGTCATTGCTGTTAAGTGATACCTGTCTATTTATTGTAAACCTGCCCGACAACCTCGCTGTATTTTTCATGGATGAACTTTCTGCGAAGCTTCAGGGTTGGCGACAGTTCGCCGGTGGCAGGGCTCCACTCGTCCTTCACGAGCCTGAACCTGTTTATCCGCTCCGGAGGGCTGAGCCGCTTGTTCAGCTTGCTGACCTCGGAAGAAAAGATAGCAAGTACCTCGGGAAGGGTTATAAGTTCGTCGTTGTTTGAGTAGCTCACTTTTTTGGCTGTCTTCCAGTCCTCGAAGTATCTGAAGTTTGGAGAGATCAGGGCGCTGGCGAATTTCTCATGCTCGCCTATGACCATTATCTGGTCAATAATGGGAGATTCCTTGAAAATGTTTTCAACTATCTGCGGGGCGATGAACTTGCCGTTCGAGAGCTTGAATATCTCCTTCTTGCGGTCGGTCACCATCAGGAACTTACCGTCCTCAATATGGCCGATGTCGCCGGTCCGGAACCATCCTTCCTCATCGAAGACCGATGCTGTCAACTCCGGGTCATTGTAGTAACCGAGCATCACGTTGGGTCCCTTGCAGAGTATCTCGCCGTCTTCGGAGATTTTCACTTCAACGCCTTCTATTGTCATCCCTACCGAGCCCAGCTTCACCTTTCCCTTTTCGGTCCGGTTGATGGTGATTACAGGAGAGGTTTCGGTAAGGCCATACATGTTGATGATCTTTATCCCGGCGGCCCAGAACACCTTTTCAAGCCGTGGCTGGAGGCTGGCGCCGCCGCATCCCACTATCCGGACGTTTCCGCCGAGGGCTTCGCGCCATTTGCTGAAGATCAGCTTATCTGCAAGCCTGAGTTTTCGTTCATAGAACCAGCCGTTTTCGCCGAATGGCTGATATTTCAGGCCAAGGTTTACTGCCCAGAAGAAGAGGGTTTTCTTTATACCAGTGAGGTTTTTCCCTTTGGAGATTATCACATCGTAGAATTTCTCCAGGACGCGGGGAACGGCGTCGAAGCCGTCGGGCCTGATCTCCTTCATGTTAATGGCGATTGTGCCCATATTCTCAGCATAGTATATGCTTGCGCCACTGTACTGGGTCTGGTAGTTGCCCATGCGGCCACCGACGTGGCAGAGGGGCAGTATGCTGAGGTATTTGTCTGTTGGTTTAAGGTTGAACACCGAAGCAGCCGAGATAAAGTTGCTGACCATGTTCCGGTGTGACAGCATCACACCCTTGGGTTTGCCGGTAGTGCCTGATGTGTAGATCAGTGTGGCGAAGTCGTCAGGAGTGATCTGTTGTTTCAGTTCCTGAACCTCCTGTTTGGTTTTTGCTGTACAGTCCCTGCCTTTTTCAATAATTTCAAGCCAGTGGGTGGCGCCCTCAATCTCGTCGAAGGAGACGAGCCGGCAGGTAAGGTCGGGGTCGTTGAGTGCAGGCTGTATTGTTTTATAGAGTTTCCTGTCGGAGACGATAATCATTTTTGCGCCCGAGTTCCTTATTATATATGCATACTCTGAGGCTGACAGGGAGGTAAATACAGGCACATGGACCACACCGATCATTGACATTCCCATATCTGCAAAGTTCCATTCCGGGCGGCTGGCGGAGACAGTGATTATCTTGTCGCCCCGGCGGAATCCCTCTTCATAGAGTCCGTAACAGAAACTGTAAGAATGCTCAATGTATTCGGCTGTGCCAAACTTCTTCCAGGCGCCGTTCTGCTTGAAGCAGAGGGCATCATCCTTATCAAAGTGCGACCTGTACCTGTCGAGCAGGTCGAAGGTCCGCGTCACGTTATTTTCCATGGTGATTGATAATACAAGAGGTTGATTGGAGTTCCCCTCTGCAATATAATAAAAAAAATATCTGATTCAGAGGTGGCTGATTACAATGTCCCTCCCGGTGAACAGGGCAATGAGGAAAGATTAATGAATTTCCGGCTGTTGAAACGGAGCAAAGTGAAACCAAATGCTGCTCCTTTTACTGTGTCTGTTCAGGCTGAAGAGCATCAGTGAATTCTATATACCCGCGGACCTCAATGCCGGTATCCTTTTGGGGATTCAGCCACTTTAAGGTTGCCGTGTGGTCACCCCTGGGTATTTCAATATTCCAGTACAACTCATCTGTCCTGTTTCTGAAATCAACCGGGAGTTTCATTATCCTGTCCACAATTCCGTCAATGCTTACCTCAAGTTCACCGACGAAGTCTTTTTCAGGCCTTCCACCAATAGCGCCCTTGATAATCAGCCCGGTACCCGTGAAGCTGATCTCTGCAGGTTCGCTGTCTGTGATGGTAAACAAAACTGGTTGTTTACTGCCATTTTCTTCCTGTGACCTGGCATAAGTTGTTCTGTAGGGGTAGATGCCGGGGAAAGCTACCTCAAGCGGGACAGCAACAGGTTCCTGGTACTTTATTGTTATATTCTCCCCTTTGATTTTGCCACCAGCCTTCTCAACAACCTTCAAAGCCTGCTCAAATCCCAGTTCATAAACATCATTCAGAGAGATTGTTGTATACTTAAAGTCAATATCTGCAACAGGAGTCAGTGCTGCCAGCCACTCCTCTCCTATTTTATCATACCCCATCATTGTGCATAGAATTCCTGCGGCAGAGGCCGGATTGCAGTCAGAATCCTGTCCTGCCCTGGTAGAAATCTCCATTGTTTTTTTCAGGTCACCGTCGCCATACAGTAATCCCAGCAGTACATATGCAGAGTTGACAGATGCGTTAATGTTAAAGGGAGATTCTATCCCGTCAGGACAATGATGGTCAACAGCCCATTGACTTTCCTCTATTGCCTGCCATGCCTTCTTCCAGTCATCAGGGTAGAGGTCATGGAAGCCGATGACATCATGCATGGCTTTATAATACTTACTCTCAGACGGAATTGCTTTCAGGGCTTCGGAAATGATAAAGCCGATGTCATCAGAGACAAAAGCGAGTGAATACATTGCAGCCATATAAACACCGCCGTAAAATCCTTCCCCGCAGTTCATAATATGCCCTATGCTGTCACAGAACCCCGTTGCGGAGTTGACCATTCCCGGAGCCATGAGTCCTGCAAAATCAGCTTCTATCTGAAAGTCGATATCATCAGCATGCATATTATATTTCCAGTGCCCTGATTCCGGCGGCATAATCCCGTTCAGGATATTATACCTGGCAGCCTGATTGGCATGCCACAGCATATAGTCAGCATTGGCAAATGCCATCGCATGAGATATTACCGGTGCATCAATTCCCTCTTTATCAAATACATCAACGAATGTCAGGTCCATGTAAATATCATCGTATAATCCCGGGGCGTTATCAAAATAGTATTTCACTGACTGATCACTCCATGCAAGTTGTACAGAGTCAGGAATTATTTTTGAGAGGTACCTGAATTCTGTTGGTCCGCCGTAGGTACAACCTATCACCTGGCCGGCCCACCCTCCTTTTATCTTATTAAGGAGTTCAGATTTTGTCATCTTTATCTTCTCCGGCATCAGGTCTTTACCTGATGTTCCGGATTCAGGCCTGCATGAGAAACATAAAATTATTGCGGCGGCAGAGGCTATCGCCAGGATTTTGCTTTTCATAGGTATTTGCTTACTATATCCCTCTTTGAGAACGGTGCGGAGAGGAATCGTCTGATTACTTTCCAGTTGGTGAGCCAGGAGATCTTCGCACCGTTGCGGGCGTTGTCAATCATCCTTTTTACAAGGAACGGAGCGACAGTATCGGCCTCGTTGGCAAGTATGTTATATATCCTGATGAGCTGTTTGCTGTTTTCGGGATTCTTTCGTATCTGCGTCATAGTCAGATCTGTAAGGACCATCCCCGGGCTGATTGTACCCACGATCACAGGGCCGTCCTTCACCTCTGCAGCAAAGGCATCGGTGAAGTACCTTACGGCCCTTTTGGATGTGCCGTAAGGAGTGAGCCCGGTGATACGGCGGCCGTCGCTGCCCAGTCCCTCCATGTTGTATATGGCGCCGTGACCTTGCTTCAGCATCCGGTTGTAGGCCACATGTGTGGCAAGCATGAGGCCCTTAATATTCGTATCAATAATCCGTGTAAAAACATCTGTCGGCAGGTCATGAAAAGGAGTCTGATCGCTGGAGGTTCCGGCGTTATTCACCCAGATATCAACGGAGCCGAAGGTGCCTACAGCGCTATCCCAAAGGCGGATGAGGTCTGGCTCAGAGGAGACTTCGCAGATGAAAGCGGCATATTTGTTCTCCGGGAGCTGTCCGCCAAGTGCTGCCACGGATTTATCAATCGTCTCCTGTGAAGTGCCAGAGTAGACCACATTCCACCCGGACCGGAGGAATGCCTTTACAAGTGCTGCGCCTATACCTCTTGTACCGCCGGTTACAACCGCTGTTTTCTTTCCCATAACAGTAATAAGCAGAAGTAAAACTACAAATTATTTGCTACGGTCCGGGAAGCAACATAACCGTCATCAAGCATTATGACCTGGATGAATGCGGGCGAACCGGTTATTTAAGGCTGAAAATCCAGTGAACTATTGATTCAGCAAGCTCATTTCGTACATTCCTGAAGCTGTGATCGGTCTCGAATCCGGTAATTGTCACAATGTCCGGGTTAATCCCGACAAGTTTACGATATAGCGGAAGTGTGTTCACTTCTATCGGGCTTGTGCTGTCACGGAAACCTACGATGAAAAACACTTTTTTCCCGGCAAGTAATCCGGCATTGAGAACCAGGTCATACCGGTCGACGTGCTCAGTATAATATTCAAACTGTGTCTTGAGGTCACCGCGCAACGGCCCCGACGGTGCAAATCCGGTGGCAATCATATCAGTATATTTTTTCCGGAATTCAGGATCCGTCAACGTCTTCCTCAAACTGACTGAGTTATCTGCATTGGCTATGGCAATCATATTCCTGATTTCAGGCCAGTACATCCCCGATTCAAGTGCTACGGCTCCTCCGAAACTGTAACCGCACACCACGATCATTGAGGTATCAATTTTATACACGGTGATGTTGCCCGGGTCTGTAAGAAAATCATATGCAGCCTTGACATTGCTGATACTGTTGTCAAAGCTGAACTCCCCTTCACTGGCAAAAGAACCCTGGTAGTTGAATGCCAGCACGTTAAGACCAGCACTGTTCAGTTTCTCCGCCAATCCGAGCGGACTCGAATTGTTGCCGGGAAAACCCTGGAGGAGAATGACGGCAGGCCTGAGTGAGTCGACGCCCGAGGGATAAAAGTTGGCATCAAGCCTGAAACTGTCACTTTTAATGTCTGCCTTGACAGGCTGAGGCTGACAAAAGAGAGAACCGGTGCTGCTGAGAAACAGCACGATAATTACTTGAATCTGTTTTTTCATATAAGTGATTATTGGATCTTGATTCAGCCCGGTGTGCCTGGAGTAATATGCTGGCCTGGCGGAATTCTATATAAATTTACATCACCTGAAAGCGCTTGTCAAGTGAATGACCGTTTTGTTCATTCACCATTGCCAGATAAATTGACAGGACATAATTTCTGACTTCTGTTATTGAGGATTTGTCCGGCAGACCGGGAGCTTGTTTTATATTGACTTACAGATTATCTTTGGTAATACCCGAATATTACGGGTATAACCCGGCTCACCTTTTCTAATTAACATATCGAAACATGAGAACTCCCGGTCATTTAAGAGCATGCATCCTGCTTATCGCAGGTCTTTTCCTGTCTTTTGGTAGTACTGCCCGATCCCAGTCCGCGCTGACAAGCCCAGAAAAACATTTCGGATTCGTTCCAGGATCTGACTACAACCTCTTCACATATGAAGAGCTTATTGATTACCTCATGAAGCTCGACAAGGCTTCACCCATGGTTAAAATGGAGGAGATTGGTGTCAGTCCGATGGGAAGAAAGATGTACATAGCCTTTATCTCTTCGGAAAAAAACATAAATAACCTGGCCAGGCTGAAGGAGATTAACAGGGAACTGGCGCTCAACCCGTCACTTTCTGAGTCGCACCGGAAGGAGTATATATCTGAGGGTAAGGTCTTTTTCCTTGCCACTCTCTCAATGCACTCAACCGAGGTTGCTCCCTCGCAGGCTGCGCCTCTCATTGCATACCAGCTGGCTACAACCAATGATCAGCTGA
>JAKAXP010000123.1 GCA_021816545.1 Bacteroidota bacterium | reverse complement strand
TTGTCCTGAAACAGCACCTTCTCTTCAGGCAGGGAGACACTATATCTCCTCTTGAACTGGCTGACAATGAACGCCTTCTTCGCGAGCTTCCATTCATTGACGATGCCAGGATAACAGTAGTCCCGGCTGACAGCAACCTGGCTGACATTGCGGTTGTGGTCAGGGAAAAATACCCGATGGGGGTGAATGTCAGGCTAGATGACCTTAAAAGCGGCGAGGTGGGTCTCTTCAGCAGGAACTTTGCCGGACTGGGCCACGAGATGGAGATCGTAGTGCCATATAACTACAACAGGTACAACGCTCCGGGGATAGGAGTCAGGTATTCGGTACGGAATATTGCATCCTCCTTTTCCGACCTGAATCTTCAGTTCTCTGACGGTCTTGGTATAAACCGCATGGGAGGCATCTTCAGCAGGGATTTTGTAACATCGGAAACAAAATATGCATGGTCAGCCTCAATATTTTTCACAAGCACAACCAGGGGCATTGACACCATGACCGTACCTGCACCTCTCAGGTACACATGGCAGGACTACTGGTTGTCGCGCTCATTCATGCTTGACAGGAACAGTGTAACCAGGCTGATTGCAACTGTGAGGTATATGCACAACAATGTCTTCAGCAGGCCTCTTATAGATGATTTTTCATACTACAGGCTACAGAACTACCAGACACTTACAGGAAGCCTGGCAATATCATCTCAGAGATTTATAAACACCTCACTTATTTACAGTTATGGCAGGACAGAGGATATTCCATACGGGTATATGCTGGAAATTTTCGGGGGACGGGAGAAGAATGAATTCAAATGGAGGAACTATGGAGGTATGACGATATCATACGGAAATTTCTTTACCGGTATCGGTTATGTTTATGCCGGGGCCGGCGTCTCCGCCTTTTACAATGGCGGAAATACAGAACAGGGCATGGTGCAGGGTACCCTCAGGTATTTCACTCCTCTTGTCCGTGCGGGGAAGTCACGGATACGCACTTTCATGAATGTCAGTTATACCAGGGGATTCAACAGGTATACCGATGAGTGCCTGTATTTTCGTGATGATGCACTGATACGGGGCTTCCGGAACGACTCATTGTCAGGGGATACCCGCCTTGCAATTTCTCTTGAGCCGGTAATTTTCCTGCCAAGACCGGTCATCGGATTCCGTTTTGCACTCTTCGCTTTTGGCGATGCCGGCGTGCTTGCGAAGGAGGGATTCGTTGAGGGGGGGTATCAGACCATAGCCGCACTGGGGGCCGGGATCAGGATCAGAAATGACCAGCTGGTGCTTAATACATTGCAGATCAGGTTTACATGGTATCCTTTCACTCCGCCGTGGTCCGAAGGATCATGGATCACGGCCAACAGCATCGTAAAACTAAAGCCTCCCCGGTTTGAACCTGTACCACCTGGGATTACTCCATTCAGGTAAACTCCGTCATTGGTAATTGAATGTAGAAATCATATAATAGTGATGATGCTTAACTTTGCATAAAACTAATGGCAATGCTCAGGAGATTCCTCGAATATTCGGAAAAGGAAAGGCTATTCGGCAGGGGCAGCAAGGTTCTGCTTGCCGTGAGCGGCGGCATTGACTCAATGGTGATGGCCTGGCTTTTCAGGGAGGCCGGCATTGAGCATTCTGTTGCCCACTGCAACTTCTCCCTCAGAGGTGCTGAGTCAGACGGCGATGAGGATTTTGTTTCCGCCTGGGCCGCGACAAACAGCATTCCCTATTTCAGTACCAGGTTTGATACCCTCACATATGCCGGCACGCATAAGGTCTCAGTACAGATGGCTGCCCGCGAGCTGCGCTACGGATGGTTCAGGACACTTGTACGTTCCGGAGGATTCGATTCGGTGGCGGTGGCACATAACCTGAATGACAATGCAGAAACATTTCTGATCAACCTGGTCAGGGGAACCGGGCTCAGCGGACTGACAGGAATGAGCCCGCATACAGGTGACATAATCAGACCTCTCCTCTTTGCAACAAGGGAAGAGATTGCTTCATTTGCCGCATTACAGGGTATCAGATACAGGGAGGACAGTTCAAACGCTGAAATAAAATATACCCGGAACAGAATCAGACACCGGGTAATACCTGAGCTTGAGAAGGTTAACCCGGGAGTGCTTTCGGCAATAACGGATACGATGAAACACCTCTCCTCCACCTCAGCAATTATGGAGGTATACCTGTCACAGCTGGGCAGCCGAATCTTCAGGTCATCGGGAGACACCACCGAGGCAGACATAAGCAGCCTGACAACACTGAGCCCCCTTGAGCCACATATCTTTGAGCTCTTCCGCCCATATGGCCTCTCACCGAAACAAACCGGCGAGGTCATTGCACTTCTTGATACCGGAACAGGCAAATCAGTTTATACATCCACACACAGGTTGCTGAACAACAGGGGAAGAATCATCATCACCCCCAGGAATGAGGAGTCACCGGAGGAATACCGGTTCAGCTCCATTGACGAGATGCGGATATCCGGCCTTTTCAGTGACCTGCGCATTATCTCACCGACTGACGAAACCCTGCCGGCATCCCACCTGACTGCATCACTCGATCTTGAAACGGTAAGTTTCCCGGTCACGGTGAGGCAATGGAAGCCGGGTGACAGGTTCATGCCGCTGGGTATGAAACAGCTGAAGAAAATCAGCGATTTCCTGATTGACCAGAAGGTTCCGGTCACAAAAAAGGAGCAGGTTCTGCTGCTCATATCAGGCAGCGAGGTAATGTGGGTAATGGGTTACAGGATAGATGACAGGCACAGGGTCACTCCACGTACCGAAAAGATCCTGGTGCTTACTTTGTGAAACCTCGTACGGCTTCTTCTGTATCCCCTTTTATCTCTCCCTTGAACTGTTAATTCCCCTGTCGATCATCAGGAGGTCGGCTAGACCGATAGCCACCGCTGACTCCAGGATCACGGGTATGCGCCTTGCGATGCATGCGTCATGCCTGCCCCGTATTTCAAGGTCAGTCATTTCACCCGTGGCGGTATCGAAGGTTTTCTGGGGAACACCAGTACTTGCTGCCGGTTTCACTGAAACTCTGATTATAAGGTCATTGCCGTTGGTTATCCCGCCGTTGATGCCACCGGCATTGTTCGTTGAGGTCTTTCCCCTTGCATCCACGAACGGGTCATTGTGCAGGGATCCGTAGCTTCTTGAGGAGGCGAATCCAGCACCGAACTCAACCCCGTTCACTGCCGGGATACCGAAGGCAATCATCCCCAGGGCGGCCTCAACCGACATGAATGAGGGTTCTCCCAGACCCTTGGGTACATTTTTAACCACACACTCAACCACACCTCCCACTGTGTCATTTGTTTCCATTGCCCTGGCAATTGCTGCAGCTGTATCCTTCTCTCCTCCCGCCTCAACAAGGGTAGCTGTAATGATGGCAGGTGAAAGTATCTTGCGTGCAAAGTAACCGGCGGCAACCATGCCCCATGTCAGGCGTCCCGAGAAATGTCCGCCGCCGCGCATGTCACTGAATCCCTTGTATTTGTACCCTGCCGTGAAGTCGGCATGGCCCGGCCTGGGTATGCTTGTAAACTGTTCATAGTCGCCCGGCTTGAAGTCATTGTTCCGGGTGCAGAGAACCAGGGGTGCCCCGGTGGTACGGTCATTGAAGATTCCGCTGATAATTTCAGGCTCGTCTGTCTCCCTCCGGGTTGTTGTACCTGGCAGAAGTCCCTTCCTCCTCGACAGGTCAGCCATAAGTTCTTCCCGCCAGAAAGGGAGTCCGGCAGGACAGCCGTCTATCACCACCCCTACTGCCGGTCCGTGTGACTCGCCGAATATTGATACCCTGAATACTGTTCCTATAGTGTTCATCTTCCCTGAAATTATTGTTGACTTTGGCTATCCTTTTCCGTATAATAATTGACAAATTCCTGGAGCCCGGTAATTGAGAGCTTCCTTATCACAGCTTTTCCAACCGAGCTGAGAAGTACAAAATTCACTGAACCCGACTCGCTTTTTTTATCCCTTGCAATCATTGAGACCACTCCTGAGGGCAAGGGATAACCGCCAATCATGCCGGCATTCTCAAGTGCCACCTGCAACAGCCTGAGTTCGGCATGGGGCATCTCCCCCTTCCACACTGACAGTTCCGCGGCAATCAACATTCCCTGTGCTACAGCAAGTCCGTGCGGAATCCGGTGATAGGTTTCCAGGACATGGCCGAACGTATGCCCGAAGTTGAGTATTCGTCTGGGCCCTTTTTCAAGTGGATCCCTCCTTACCACTGCGGCCTTTATTCTGACAGCCCTGAGGATCAGGTCACCCAGGACTGCCGGATCCCTTTCCGCCAGTATCTCTGCCGAAGCTGAAATATCAAAAAAGAGGTTCCTGTCACGTATAATTCCGTGCTTGAAAAGCTCGCCCAACCCTGACCTGAACTCCTCCTCAGGCAGTGTGCGCAGCATTGAATGGTCGCACAGCACGAACTCTGGCTGGCGGAAAGTACCGATAATATTCTTGTATTCCCCCAGGTTCACCCCGGTCTTGCCTCCGATGCTGGCATCAACCTGCGACAGCAGCGTGGTTGAGACGAAAGCGTGCCGCACACCCCGCATGTAAACGGATGCAACCATCCCGGCGATGTCACATACAACACCTCCGCCAAACCCGAGGATAAAGGAGGACCGGTCAGCACCGGCTTCCAGCAGCTTCCTGCACAACCCTTCAACAGTCTCCATCGTCTTGCTTCTTTCCCCTGCCTCAACAATGAGAACCTCTCCCACGGGAAATGAATTGCCGTAAAGCCTGCTGACATTCGTGTCAGTTATAATAAAGAGTCCCCTCCCGGGAAGAAGTGGCACAATGTCATTCACCGTTCCACCCAGAACGAGAAGTGACTTGCCCTCCGTGCTGTTTATCCTGATCCTGTTCATTCCGGCCCAAAATAGTAAACGGAACTGTTAATTTCCATGACATTATTCAGATAGTGATACTTTTTCGGCAAAAAAATAAAAAATAGTACATTCATATCCTGAAATAAAAGTGTGAGATGAAGATTGGTGAGAGGTACAGAGGTGTCCTTGGATGGTTTGAAGAAAATATGGCACTGGCTGAGACAGAACTGTCATACAATGATCCCTTTCAGCTGATTGTCGCCGTGATTCTCTCGGCACAGTGTACTGACAAGAGGGTTAACCTCATCACTCCGGTCCTGTTTGAACGTTTTCCGGATGCCGGTTCCATGGCAGGGGCCACGCAGGAAGAGATTTTCGGACTGATAAAAAGCTGTTCTTATCCCAACAACAAGGCGAAGCATCTGAAGGGGATGGCAGAAATGATTGTGACCCGTTTCAACGGGATTGTACCCTCAACGCGGGAAGAGCTCACGGAGTTGCCAGGTGTAGGGAGAAAGACAGCCAATGTAATAGCCTCGGTGGTATGGAACAGCCCGGTAATTGCTGTTGACACGCATGTCTTCAGGGTGGCACGGCGCCTGGGGCTGACGCCCGGCGCGAAGACCCCCCTGGATGTGGAGCTGAGACTTACCCGCGAGATACCGGAAGATGTAAGGCCACGGGCACACCACTGGCTGCTGCTGCACGGAAGATATATATGCACTGCACGCAATCCAAAGTGCAACACATGCGGACTGAAACAATTGTGTGCCTGGTATGCGTCACATGACGGAAAATAAGTTGAAGGTAAAGTCCGTTATAATTCATACATATATGAGTAAATTTGTTCAGCCGGACAGCTATCCCCCTTTTTAATGTATACACCAGGCATCCAGATGGAAAAGAGAAAAGAGCCAGTCAATGAACCGGAAAACTCCCCGGAATACCTGACCTCTCTCCGACATCTTGCAGAAATCCCCGAGCTCGCTTTCAACAGCACCAACCAGCTTATAACCCTGAGTAACCTCGAAACACAGAAGTACATAGAGGTTAACCAGGCATTCCTTGAAACCACCGGTTACCGGAAGGAGGATATCATCGGAAAGACATCGGATGACATCCAGCTTTATGTCGATCTTATCCAGAGCCGCAAATACATGAGGCTGCTTTCAAGACTCAAAAAGGTAACTGATCTTGAAATAAAGCTCCGGATGCGTTCCGGCGAGGAACGTACATTTCTCTTCAGCGCCCGCACCTTTTTCCTTGGCGAGGAGATATTCCTGATCACCTATTACAATGACATCAGCGCCCTGAACGGAGGTTTTGCCAGGGCTGAATCAGAGAAAATCCTGAGGGAGATCTTTGATTCGATGAGCAGCTATTCAGTAATCCTCAGGCGTGAAGGTGAAAACAAGCATTTCATCATCGACTTCAATTACAGGGCTGAAGATGTTGAGCAACTTGACCGGAAGGATGTTCTCGGGCAAGAGATCGGCGAAACACCGTTTGGCAGGAACGAAGCCTTCCTGACCCTGCTTGACAACCTGGAGAGCACCCGTCGCCCTTATAAGATTCCGGTCTCGCCCGACGGCACCGATGAAGCAGGATTTTACATCGGGCTGCTTCTCTCCACCGGTGACATCCTGGTCACCTGGGAAGCCGGCAAAGCCCAGAAGGAGCGTGAAAGCGAAATACTGAAGCAGGGTATCGTATTCGAGACCTTTGCAGAGCTGCTTCCTGAAATGATCATGGAGATTGACACCCAGGGACATGTCACCTTCATGAATACCCAGGGGATGATGACCCTTGGATTTGACAATAACGACCTTACAAAGGGAGTGACCCTCTCTTCCCTCTTCCTGCCTGACGATCTTGACAGGCTGATGAGGGAGTTGTCAGGGCTTACCAGGCCCGGTCAGATCACATTCGATGAGTATGTCCTGGTAAGTAAGCTGGACAGGAATGTATCAGTTCTTTTCCATGCCGGACCCATCCTGATCAGGAACAGGGTAACCGGTTACAGGTGCGTACTTACCGATGTAAGCAAGCATAAGGAATACGAACAGAGGCTGTCAAACGAGAAGGCTCTGCTGGAACACCTGATTGACGCAGCCCCGGAAGCAATTGTA
>JAKAXP010000122.1 GCA_021816545.1 Bacteroidota bacterium | reverse complement strand
CGATCTACAGCCCCGGTGTCATACACTGGAGCATCGGACCTCTTGTAAATTCACCGGAACTGGTTAAGGCAGTGGCGGAGGGTCCGTACCGCAGGCCTGCCCTTGTACCTCCGATGCCCTGGCTTGATACGAAAGCACCTGCACCGCCGTCAGTGACGATGAAGGAGGAAGACGGGAAGCTGAAGCTGACCTGGACTCATCCTGATCCCTCTGATGTAGGCCGCTGGGTTGTCTATTACAAGTACGGTAACCAGTGGAACCAGAATATTCACGGAAACAAGGTTTTGGCCGATGCCATTCCCGCATTCACAATCAACAGGACATTTCTGGGCCGGATCCCCAGGGAAAATGTGACAAAACCTGAACAGGCCTTCATTAAGCTCGACAGCGTTGCCGTCTCGGCGGTTGACCGTTTCGGGAATGAGAGCTTTATCAGCAGAATCCCGGTTACAGGTTTCACTTTTGCGGATGCGCCGGCGCTTGAACCGGTACTGGCAGAGTTCTATGACAGTATGAAACGGCCGCCGGTACCTGTGCCGGCAGTAACACCCGGCATAAATGTTCTGATTGATGATCATCTTGACCTGATAAAGGGGAAAAGGGTCGGTCTCATTACCAACCCTTCGGCAGTGGGAATTGATATGCGCAGCACGGTCGATATACTTGCAACCACCCCCGGAGTCAATCTCGTGGCATTGTTCGGTGCCGAGCACGGTGTACGCGGCGCCCAGCAGGGCCGGATCTTCACCGACGGTGAAAAAGACCCTGCTACAGGCGTTCCTGTTTACAGCCTCTACGGCACCTCATGGGCACCGAAAAAGGAGTGGCTCGACAGCTTAGACGTAATGATATTCGATATCCAGGGAGTCGGTTCCGCATGGTATACATTCAAGTTCTCGATGTCTCATGCCATGGAGGCATGCGCGAAGGCAGGCATACCCTTCATCGTCCTCGACAGGCCCAACCCGCTGGGTGGCCGCGTGGTTGAGGGTCCGATGCAGGATACAATAAGTATTTATAATCACCGCCTGCCGCTCAGGCACGGTATGACCTACGGCGAGCTGGCAACAATGTGGAATGAGACCGAGGGGTACGGCGCTGACCTGACAGTAATTAAAATGAAGGGATGGCGCAGGAGCATGATGTGGAATGAGACCGGATTGCAATGGGTGATGCCATCACCGAATATCGACAACTGGGAAACAGCAGTTGTGTACCCGGGTCAATGCCTGTTTGAGAGAACAAACATGTCGGAAGGACGGGGGATGACAAAACCGTTCATCGTCACCGGTGCACCCTGGGTCAATGCCGAGAAGGCAGCTGCCGACCTGAACTCACGCGGTATCAGGGGTGCTTACTTCAGGCCTCTCTATTTCATCCCCAGGTCCTCAGGTCCTGTCAGTAACCGCAGCAGCAAACCATGGAACGAGATGTGCGGGGGTGTTGAGATCATGCTCACCGACCCTGCTGCTTACCGTTCGGTAGAGGCTGCACTGCACATAATTGACGCCTACAGGAAAACCAGCCCTGACTCTCTCCAGTGGTCGCCGCCGGCGATAATGAGAAAACTCAACGATCCTGGTGTCACTGTTGAGGAGGTGGTTAAAGCCTGCCAGGATGATGTTTCAGAATTCATGGAAATACGCCAGAAATATTTACTGTACAGATGAGAAGGATCACAGCAATATTTATATTGTCGCTTGCCGTATCTGCAGGATGCAGCACGACAAAGAAGACAGAGGTTACCCCGGTTCCTGATGCCGCCGCAGTTGAACGCGCTGCCGCTGTAGCAAAAACCCTTGCAGCCATACCGTGCAGGTGTGACAGCATGGATGAAGGAGCTCCATGGATAAAGTTCCTCAGAGTGCCGGAGCAGGTTACCTACCTGCCGCAGTTTGACATCCTCTGCAAGAGTGAATATCCCGCCACCGTGAGCATCAACGGCCAGGAAGTGAAACAGTACAAAACAGGGATATTCTTTGCAACCGCATCATTCAATGAAGGGGTGAACAAGGTTACAGCCGAGGCAGTCTGGCCTGACGGCCGGAAAGCTGTCTGCGAATACGCTTTCATCTATGAGAAGCGTGACATGACCAGGCAGCCGTTCCCGCTGTGGGTGGAAAGACGCTCTGTTGAACCTGCCCCGGCGGTGGAGCTTCTTCCTGACGAGGTGGTCAGGGTTAGTTTTACGGGATCAAAGGGACAGGAGGGATGGGTTGATATCCGTCCCGGCAGGATGAGCCTCAAATGCACCCGTGAAGATTTCAGTGACTACAGTATCTATCGTGCCGAGGTCCCCCTTAGGGGCTTCGCCGCAGGCGTGACACACACGGCGAGCATCAGGCTGGTACCGGCAGCAGGAGCACCTGTGAAGGAGGTACTGAAGCCAGGCTTTGACAGGAAGATAACAGTGAGAAACCCCGAGGACTTTCCTCTTGTGAAAGTGAAAAACGATAATTCCAGACTGGTATACAATCTTGGCGCACCAAGGCTGGGCGGACCGATAAGGTCGGAGCTCGGACCGGGGGTTATTCTTAAGACCAGCGGGAAGATCGGTAGCAATTACCGCATCAGGCTGAGCAATACCGAGACAGGCTTTATCAGTGAGGATGATGTTGAGGTGGTGAGCGGCAGCAGGATTCAGCCGGTTTACAGCGTGACAAGCATGTCATGCGGACCTTCTGAGCGCGGTGACATTGTTTCGATACCTTACCCCGAGCCTGTTCCCTATGAAGTTTATCCTGACCCTGACGGTAAACGTCTTGTTGTGACGCTTTTCGGTGTTGAGTCGGCTGCCACATGGGTAAGCCACAGGACAGGATGCAGGGTTGTTGACAAGCTTACATGGGAGCAGAGCACGCCTGAGACATTCCGGGTTTATGTGAACCTTAAGACTGAAAACATCTGGGGTTATGACATCAGGCCCGTCGGGCGAAGCCTGGTGATCAGCCTGAAGTACCCCCCGGTTTATGATACGGGTGCGGAGAAGCCGCTGACAGGACTGAAGATTGCGATTGAAGCCGGCCACGGAGGATCTGGCACCGGGGCCATCGGTCTGTCAGGGCTGGTTGAGAAGGACATAAACCTTGATCTTTCGTTCAGGCTTGGTGAGCTTTGTGCCTCAATGGGTGCGGAAGTGGTCCAGGTAAGGGACTCTGACAGGGACATGGGGCTTATTGAGAAGCGTGACATTGCAATTAAGTCGGGGGCGGACATGCTGATCAGCATTCATGCCAATGCCGGTGGGAGAGGGTATCTCTCTGTTGCCGGCACCAGCACCTACTGGCACAATCCGTTCTGGGCGCCGCTGGCACAGGCAATCTATGACAGGCTGCTTGAGACCGGGCTGCCCGAGTTTGGTGTTGTGGGGACATTCAATTACACTGTCACCAGGGCATCGCAGATGCCTGCCATATTGGTCGAGCAGGCCTTCATGACCCATGCTGAGGATGAGGAGAAACTTGCAGACCCGGAGTTCCGGCAGCAGATGGCAGTGAAGATTTATGAGGGGATAATTGACTACCTGAAGTTCATGGCCGGACAGGCCGGGTCATGTGGCGCAAAGAACCTTCCGAAGGATAATTGATAGCCTGAAGTTCATGACCGGACAGGCCCGACCAGGAGACGGGGTTTATCTGCCCGAGGACTGTGATTACGTGAAGGAGGTGAAACTGACGCAGAAATGCGGTATCAGGAATCTATCCTCCTGATGGCGGCACCAAGGCTGTTCAGCCTCTGATCAAGGTTCTGGTAGCCGCGGTCTATCTGCTCTATATTGTGTATCAGGCTTTTGCCTTCAGCGCTGAGAGCGGCTATAAGCAATGCCATCCCGGCCCTGATGTCAGGACTTGACATTGTGATTCCCCTCAGCTGTTGCCTGCGTTCAAGTCCTATTACCGTGGCACGGTGCGGATCGCAAAGCACTATCCTTGCACCCATGTCAATTAGTTTGTCAACGAAGAAGAGACGGCTTTCAAACATCTTCTGATGGATTATCACGCTTCCTCGTGCCTGAACAGCCACAACAAGCATGACACTGATGAGGTCAGGAGTCAGGCCCGGCCATGGGTGATCATATATTGTAAGTATTGATCCGTCAATGCTGTTCTGGATCTCATAGGTCTCCTGTTCAGGTACCACGATGTCATCACCCTCGGTACTAAACAGGATGCCAAGCTGCCTGAACCTGTCAGGGATAATGCCGAGGTGCTGAATCCCTGCATTCCTGATTCTAAGCGAGGACCCTGTCATGGCTGCCAGGCCGATGAAAGACCCCGTCTCAATCATGTCAGGCAGGATCCGGTGACGGCATCCGTGTAATGACCTGACGCCTTTGATTGTCAGCAGGTTGGATTTGATGCCGCTGATGTTTGCACCCATATTGTTCAGCATTGTGCAAAGCTGCTGGATATAGGGCTCACAGGCTGCGTTGTAGATTGTGGTCTCGCCTTCGGCCAGCACAGCGGCCATCACCAGGTTGGCTGTGCCAGTGACTGACGGTTCATCAAGCAGTATGTCTGCACCTTTGATCTTTTCGGCTGAAAGCCTGTAACACCCTTGGCACTGTTCATAATCAACATTTGCTCCAAGCTTCTGCAGGCCGATGATATGGGTGTCCATCCTTCTCCTGCCAATCTTGTCGCCCCCCGGCCTGGGAATGGCTGATCTCCGGAATCTTGCCAGCAGGGGGCCGGCAAGCATCACGGAGCCCCTCAGCATCATAGCCTTCTTCAGAAAATCCGAGTCATATATTTTATCTGCAAGAACATCTGCGGCTTTAAAGCTGTAAGTATCCGCATTGACCCGGTTAACCTCAACCCCCAGGTCAGACATCATCGCAATAAGCATATTCACGTCAATGATATCAGGTATGTTTGAGATGATTACCTCTTCATCTGTAAGCAGTGCGGCACATATTACCTGAAGAGCTTCATTCTTCGCCCCCTGGGGAGTGATCTCACCGTTGAGCTTACATCCACCGGTTACTTCAAATGATTTCATTGTATTTTATATGATCGGATTCCTACTTCAGGCAAAACTAAAAAGATTTCCCGGAGCGGATAAATTTATTTATCATTGCCGGCATGATCGATTACTGCCGGAATATAAGCCTGCGTCCGTACAATACCTTTGGAGTGGATGTCATGGCAGCCCATCTTTTCCATTTGAAATCACCCGATCAGTTGCAGGAGCTTCTTGATTTCCCGGCCTTCAAGGAGATGTCAGGCAATATGAGTCAGCTCCTTGTAATGGGCCAGGGGAGCAATATCCTGTTTACCGGTGATTTTCAAGGGGTTGTTGTCAGGAATGAAATAACAGGAATCAGGGTCATTGATGAGGATGAAACGTCCGTTGTTATTGAGGCCGGGTCAGGCGTTATCTGGAATGATCTGGTTGATTTTGCCGTGAGCCGGGGATGGTGGGGGATTGAGAACCTGGCTCTTATCCCCGGAACTGTTGGGGCAGCCCCTGTGCAGAATATAGGTGCCTATGGCGCCGAGGCTGCAGATATCATTCTGCAGGTCAGGGCCTTCCATTTACAGAATAGGGAATGGCTGGTGCTTGAAAACAGCGATTGTGGTTTCGGATACAGGGACAGCATCTTCAAGCGGGAGCTCAGGAATAAGACCGTAATATGTTCCGTGGTATTCAGGTTATCAAAAAAGGGACGACCAAGGCTTGATTACTCAGGCATCAGGGAGGAACTGGATAAAAAGCATGTTTCTGAACCATCCGTCATGGACATATCTGCTGCAGTCGCATCCGTCAGGATGTCAAAGCTGCCAGACCCGGCAATAATTGGAAATGCGGGAAGCTTCTTCAAGAACCCGGTTGTCAGTGAGTCGGACTACCGGAGACTGCAGGGAGCGTTTGCCGGGATTAAGGCACACAGGCAGGGAGATCAATACAAGATTCCTGCGGCATGGCTGATTGAACAGGCAGGATGGAAGGGATCCAGGGAAGGCAACACGGGAAGTTATGAAAAGCAACCCCTGATTCTTGTTAACTATGGCAATGCCACAGGTCAAGAGATCCTGAGCTTTTCAGAAAAGATTCAGGAATCAGTTTTTACAATGTTTGGGATCATCCTTGAACGGGAGGTCAATGTCAGGTAAGTGACGGCTGTGACATCATCAGTAATGCAAGCCTTCCGTTCAGCATTTTCATCAGTTCATCCGGAGTGAAACTGTAACCTTCATTGAGAATTGAGGTAACGAATTCATCATGTCTCCTCCCGGCCCTGTAATCCGGTTCACGTCGGGGATGACGCAGGTATTTGCTGAAAAGAGCAGGGTCTTCTGCAATGTTAAGTACGGCGTGATACACCAGTTTATTCCCCACCTTCCTCATTGATGACCCCAGGATCTTCCGGTTGCCGATTGTAATGTCCGAGATGCCCTTTGATCCCAGTTCCGCCACACCCATCTCACCAAGGCCTTCAATCACCACACTGTTTACCATCCTGAAGAAATCCCTGAAATGAACCGTCACCGGGAAATGCCTGGCGACCGTGAATGCAATGGTGGCAGGGGTGAGGATCACAGTCTCTCCGCCTGAAGGTCTCTTAGTCACACGGATGCCATCAGCAGAAACAGCCTCAGTGTGTAGGCTTGTCTCAATGCTGTTCGACTGTCCCAGCACTATGACTGTCTCAACAGGCTGCCACACAAGGATCCCCGTGGTGCCCTCCCTGAAAAGGAACGCATCGGGAAGGTCATATTCACAGAGTGTCACCTTCATTGGAGAGATCTTCTTGTTATCTTTATGCCGTGTTCCGGAGAAAAACTTCTCCAAATTAAACAAAATACCTTCAGCATGGAGAAATCCGATGAGAATGAACTGAACTTAAGGCACCCGGAACTATGGGATGAGCCGGACTTTATCCGGCATGAGCTTGCCCGAACGATGGATCATATCTACAGCCATGGAATGACAACCACCTCGGGAGGAAACATGTCTCTGGCTGACAGCCTGGGAAACATATGGATCACCCCTTCCGGCACCGATAAGGGATCACTCAAGCCTGATGAAGTTTTCTGCGTTGCCCCTGATGGCT
>JAKAXP010000121.1 GCA_021816545.1 Bacteroidota bacterium | reverse complement strand
AAAAAGGGGTGCTGCTATGTCCTCAAATGCTGCAAGGTTGTCGCCGTACCATACTGCAGTGCGGCGTGCGAACATGGCCTCCTTCAGTGAGTCATGTGTACGTTCTTTGGCAAAAACCAGCGTCATTGGTCGGTGCGAATATGCCGGTGCCGCAAATTCCTCGCTTATTACGCCGTGTACATCACTGTTGCCCATGAGAGCCAGTTTGTTGTCACGGCACATGTCCATCACAAGCGGGTAGAATTCGACGTCATTGTAATACTCAATACCGTGCAGCCATCCTTTTGCAATGAGCTCCTCATGAACAGGATACATTCTCGGAATGCCGTCAGGTTGCTGACTCTTCCACCCCGGATGGTTCCACTCAATAAATGCACCCTGGGCAACGGCTGCTTCGATAGCCTTCATGAAGTCTTCCTTCACAAGTGAATCAGGTTCAGTTATGAACAGTGCGTTTAGGTGGCCGGGAGGCATTTTACGCGTTATCTCCGAACCCTTTACAAGGATGATGTTGTAATCAGCAGCAGTATTCCTGGCTATTTCCCATGCTGCGCTGTGGTTGGTAGGGACATACTGTTTCTTGGGCTGATATTCAAGATGGTCAGTGATTGAGATTGCATCAAGACCGTCACGCCAGGCTTCTCCGACGCGCACGTTGGGCCATACGTTGCCGTCAGAAAAAACGGTATGCATGTGAAAGTCGCATTTCAGTGTCACATATCCCGGCAGTTCCGGAACGCTGAGTATTCGCCTCTGGGCCTGCATTGACACTGCCACCGCCAGGAGGATTGAGAGTAACAGGATTCTCGTCTTCATATCATTTCGATTTTTCACTATTGCCTATTGCCTATTGCCTGAATTATTCCCTGCCGCATCTCTCCCCTTCAGTATGAACCTGTCATAGAGGAAGAGCAGCACGCTTGCGGCTATTGCAATTGCCGTAAAAAGTACCCATACCTTTGACGGGTTGTATGTATCCCAGAGGTAGCGGGTAAGCTGGTGAGAGTCCATCCCGAAGAGCTCCTGGGCCCTGTTGAAATAGTCGGTCTGGGTGAAGGTGTCGGAGATCTCCGGTATATCAAATCCTTTTGCCGCCACTGCCTTTTTAAGCAGGAACAGCTTGTCAGCCATCACCTCGAAAGGTTTGCCTGAGACCCATCCGGCTCCAAGGTGACCTATTGCGATAGGAAGGAATGCGGTTCCCATATAAAGGGCTTTCCTGTCAGGAGGTGCAATTCCGCCAAGGTATTCCTGGACCTTTGGTGACGAGGCCATCTCGCCGATGCCGAAGATCAGGACGCCCAGGACAATTATCCAGGGGTTGAGGTTGGCGAACATCATCCCCAGACCAAATGCAAGTACAAAAATTCCTGTCATGATACTGTTAAGGGGTCTCATCCTGGCGGTTATGGAAGATATTATCAACTGGAACAGGATGATAAAGAATGAAGCCAGGCTTGAGATTGTAACCGTGGTGATTGTGCCGGGCTCCAGTCCCAGGCTGACGGACATCCTGTCAAGGTTCACCCATGAATCCATGAAAACCGGGAACGAATAATAGAGCTGGTTATAGGCGGTCCAGAATATACCTATTATAAGTAGGAAGAGGAGGAACCGCCAGTCGGTCAGTGTTACACCTATATTTTTAAATGCAATTCCGATATTCCTGAGGAAGCTGTTTCCGCTGCCGGTCACAGCCGGTTCCCTGTAGAAGAATAATGTGATTATGAGGTTCACGGTCATGGCGGCGATAGACATATAGAAGACAGTATTCCAGTTGTGCTTGTATAGCAGGCTTGCCACGAACGGACCTATGAATCCGCCGATATTCACCACCATATAGAAGATCCCGAATCCGAGTGATGCCGTTTCCCTGTTTGTTACGCGGGCTACGGTTCCTGATATCAGCGGTTTGAAAAGAGCGCCGGCCACAGCCAGGAGGATGAATGCTCCGAAAATGGAGCCGAATGTATCGAACCTGCTCAGCATGAAGAATGAGGCGACATAGGTCAGGAACGATGCAATCAGCACCTTCTTGTAACCCACCCTGTCGGCAATTGCTCCAGTGATCACCGGGAGGAAATAAAGGATCATGGAGGCGGTACCCATTATGGTTCCCTTTTCAACGTTTGAAAACCCGAGGGCTCCCTGCTCTTTTGGAGTTGTAAGGTAGAGGGCTATGAACCCGTTGTAGAATGCATACCATCCCCACCGTTCGAACAGTTCAATCAGGTTGGAGATCCAGAATAGCCTGGGGAATTTTTTGAAGGTTTGTGTGAAGCTGCTCATCAGGTAAGTTTTTACGGGCTTAAAGTAATGAAATTACATTTACGGTCTCAATCAGGTTTTATCTCTTCTACGGCTTCAGCCGAGGCATAGAAATAGGCCACCTTCAGGTCTGCATCATCCCATGTGAAAACTTTTCGTTTGCCGAAGCTCTCCATATAACCTAGCAGTGCGGCATCACCGGCGCACATGGTTGAATGCACGAACAATGTCATTGAGAGGACCCATTTCCACCATGCAGGTGTCAAAAGGATGCAAACAATGAGGGAAGCTGTAATTACTATAAAAGGAGTGAGGGCAACGATTGAGAAGAGTCTGCTCCCTGCCACGAACCTGTGTGCAGTCACATAGATGATACCCTGTTTAAGGTTGGCCCCGAACCTAATGTCACGTGCCCCGGCGAGAAGGAACGGGATGAGGTGTGATCCTTCATGGACCGGCACCAGGGCCAGGGGCATCAGCAGCAGCCCTGCGGCAAGGCCGGTCAGTATTCCGGGTCCTGCGGATGGGAAAACGAATCCGGGCCAGAACCACACCGAAAGGAAGAGTGATGCCGCCAGCGAAATCCATATGCGAACCATCGGCCGTGAAGGCCTGGTTAGTTCCCGCAGCACGAACGGTCCGATCTCATCGTACGGCAGCGAAAGAACCTTTTCGTACAATAACGGATTTTCAAGCTCTTCTATACCGGGTGCCTGTTTCATGGGAGTTCAAAGATAGCTTTTAGATGATGATACATAATGACGATGATCACTTTTGCTTTTTGCTGAACCTTTGGCACAACAATTGGTTAAATTTGCAGGTAGTTATGAAAAGGGTGGTTATCATACTGCTTCTGTTCACGCTTGTAAAGAGCGTTGCCGGGCAGAAACAGGATTCGGTTCCTGCTGATTCTGCCCAGTCGGTTTATCATGTGCTGAAGACAGCCACCTTTGACGGCCAGACCTATCCGCTGGTTGAGCTGAAGGAGATCATTGTTTACGGGAAGATGCCAAGGGGGGTCAGGTTCGACTACCGCAGGCATGCCCGCCTCGTTTACAATGTAAGACGCGTTTACCCCTATGCATTGATTGTCAGGGATGAATTCGGGCGTATCAACAGGCTGCTTGAGACTCTGCCCACTGAGCGGGCCCAGCGTGATTTTCTGCAGGACTATGAAAAGGAGCTTCTTTCACGGTATGAGGGTGACATGAGGAAGCTTACATTCAGCCAGGGGAAGATACTCATCAAGCTAATTGACAGGGAGACACAGAACACATCATATGATCTGATCAGGCAGTACCGCGGCAAGTTTTCAGCCACCTTCTGGCAGGGTATTGCGCGGATCTTTGGCACCAATCTCAAGACAAGCTATGATGCCGAGGGCGAAGACTACCTTATAGAACAGATTATTACAGAGATAGAAGCCGGGAGGTTATGACGGTTATCTGCCTGCCTGATCAAAATGTGTCTTTTTTACTGCTCTTTGCCGGATAATTTCATCAGGGTTATGACTACCGCCTCAGCATCATCGGCAATTTCAGAGATTGAGGCATTCAGCATATAGCATGGTGCTGTGACGATGAGGTTCTTCCTGTCAACTGTCACCTCGCCGTGTTGCCTGTTTTCATGGTTCCCTCCAAGTTTGCCTATGTCAGCAGCAGTTCCGCTGTCGCTTCCTATGGTGACTGTCACATCGCCCAGGACTTTTGCAATCAGGACCGGAGATATGCACAGGGCACCGATTGGTTTGCCTGCCCTGTGAGTTGCACGGATGGCCTGTTCCACCACGCGGTCTACGTGGCATTCAGGGCCGTCGAAGGCGTAAGTGCAGAGGTTTTTGGCCACGCCGAATCCTCCCGGGAAGATGAGGGCATCGAACTCCTCCGCCCTGTATTCGGTGAGTGCCTTTATTTTTCCCCTGGCGATGCGGGCGGCCTCGATGAGAACATTGCGTGATTCCTTCATCACCTCCCCGGTTATGTGGTTTATTACATGGTGTTGTGCCACATTTGGTGCAAATATCTGGTAGCTCCCGCCGTTTTTATCGATCGCATAGAGAGTCATGACAGCCTCATGTATCTCGGCACCGTCCATCACGCCGCATCCGGCAAGTACTACAGCTGCTTTCATATCTTCATCAGGATTTGTTGGGTAATAAAGTTAAATAAATCCCCGGTAATTTCTTAATGGTGGTATTCTTCTGATGGTGTTCAATCCTGTGAAGCCCGAAAAATGAGCTTGACAAACGTCAGGGAAAGATGCCGGTCCCTGTATTTTTTAATGACATGGGTTAAAAAAGACAGATAATATTCAATATGCTAAGAAAATTTAACTACATTTAACGTTTACTCGTGAGGCAGGGTCTCTGCCCGAATCGAAGCTCCGCCCCTTGAGTAAGAAGTTAACCTAAAACCTAATTGTTAAACTTAAACACTGATCTATGAACAGACTCAAACTGTTGCTGTCATTGTTTGTGTTTATGGGCACAGTAGCCCTTATGGCACAGACGGTGACGATTAGCGGTACTGTTACGTCAGCCGACGATGGACTTCCCATTCCGAGTGTTTCCGTGACAGTCAAGGGGACAACCCTTGGTACGCTTACCGATGCTGCTGGCAGGTATTCAATCACAGCGCCTGCCGGTGCTACGACAATCACCTATACGTTTGTCGGTATGAAGACTGTGACGGAGACTATCAGTGGCAGAACCGCAATCAATGTGGTAATGCAGACTGACATGCTTGGCCTTGATGAGGTTGTTGTGACTGCTCTTGGCATTACCAGGGAGAAGAAAGCCCTTGGATACTCCGTGACTGATGTCAAAGGAGATGCTGTTGCTGCAACAAGGGAAACCAACATTGTGAATGCCCTTCAGGGCCTTGCCCCCGGTGTTCAGATCACCAGGGCATCATCATCTGTCGGTTCATCCTCACAGATTTTAATCAGGGGTATCAAATCATTCGGAGACAACCAGCCCCTCTGGGTAGTTGACGGTACCCCGATATCCAACTCTGCATCAGGTGCAGGGCAGTACGGCGGTGTAGACTACGGTAACAACGCAGCTGACATTGACCCTGAAAATATTGAATCCATCTCACTGCTTAAAGGCGCCAACGCAGCCGCTCTTTATGGCAACCGTGCACGTAACGGCGTTGTCCTGGTTACCACCAAGAAGGGGAGAGCCGGACAGGTGAGGGTTAGTTTCAGCAACAGTACGGCATTTGACCAGATTGCATACCTCCCGACCTACCAGAACCTATACGGGCAGGGTTCAGGCGGAAGTGAGTTCAACTGGGAGCAGAGGTCCAATGATCCGGAAGATGATGCTTACGGAATGGATTACCAGGAATTCTGCGAGACCTATGCATTTGCATATGTTGATGGTCAGGGAGGTGGAATATTTGACGGTTACGATGAGTCATGGGGCCCGAGAATGGATGCAGGCCTTCTTCTTCCCCAGTTTAATTCACCCTATAATGAGGCTACGGGAGAATACACTCCCACACCTTTTATTTCACATCCTGACAATGTGATGTCATTCTTTAAGACAGGCATTACCTCAACATCCAACGTCTCGCTCGAGGGCGGAAATGATGTCCTTACCGGACGTGTCAGCCTGTCGCAGCAGACTGAAAGGGGTGTAATTCCCAATACGGATCAGGACAGGACACAGCTTGGCCTTTCCACGACAGCCAAAATCAGTCCGAAACTGGAGGCAATTGTTAACCTGAACTATGCATTGACCACCAACGACAACCTGCCCGGTCAGGGGTATGACGAAAACAACGTCATGCAGTCAATAGGAGGCTGGTTCGGACGCCAGGTAGACATGAAGAGCATAAAGGATAACTGGGAGACATGGATGCCCAACGGCATGCCATATAACTGGAACAGTAACTATCACAACAGTCCTTACTGGACAGTTTATAAGAATACTACCACCCGTAAGAGGGAGAGGGTCTTCGGAAACCTGTCAATGACTTACCAGCTTACCAGCTGGCTGAGTCTCCTGGGCCGTTACGGCGTTGACTATTACAACGAATTCCGCAAGTCGGTATTCTATGAAGGATCACAGGAAAGCTACCCCGGGAACGGAGGTAACTTCAACCAGAACTGGCGTGATAACAAGGAAATCAATGCTGACCTCTTCCTGAATTTCCAGAAGGATTTCGGGACGGCAATCCAGCTGAGCGGTAATATCGGTGCAAACTTCCGCAGGGTAGACTATAACTATGAGTACCTGAACGCTCCGCAGCTGACGGTCCCAAACTGGTTTGACATCGCCAATGCAAGGGGAACGCCCTCTCCTGATATGTACAAGTCAGAATATGAGTCAAACAGTGTACTTGCTTCAGTCAATATCGGTTTCAAGAACCAGGTATTCCTTGACCTTACGGCACGCAACGACTGGAGTTCAACACTTCCCCCGGCAAACTGGAGTTTCTTCTATCCGTCAGCTTCTCTGGGATGGATCTTTACCGAGACCTTCGGACTGGGAGAAACATTCCTTTCATACGGAAAGCTGAGAGCCAGTTATGCAATTGTGGGTAATGATACTTCACCTTACCAGCTATATAATACTTATGGTGCAGTAACACCGGCATACAGCGGTACTACGATGTTTGACTACCCGTCGAGGATTTCTCCGTCAAATCTTATGCCTGAGAAAACTGCCTCACTTGAATTTGGTGCAGAGCTGAAATTCGTTCAGAACAGACTCGGACTTGATGTATCATATTTTGACATGGTGACCACTAACCAGATCATGTCAGTCAACGTCTCAACATCAAGCGGTTTCACAACAAAGGCTATCAACGCAGGTGAGATCGAGACTTCC
>JAKAXP010000120.1 GCA_021816545.1 Bacteroidota bacterium | reverse complement strand
AAAATTAGAACAATCCGTGACAATATTCGTTCACCTTTCATATTTTTGAGCATGGGTGCTGTAAAACAATGAAAAAATGATATACGGGACTGACTATCACCTGCACACAAGGTACAGTGACGGGAAACGTGAGCCGGAGGCATATATCGAGGCAGCCATTAAGCTGGGTCTTAAGGAGATAGGGTTTTCTGACCATCTTAATCCCTCGGGAGGCGACACCTTATGGTGCATGGATCACAAAAAGCTGCCGGACTACGCCGAACACATCCTCCGGCTTAAGAAGGAGCACAGTGAAATAGCTGTAAGGCTGGGCCTCGAGATAGATTACCTTCCCGGCAAGGAAAAGGAAACAGAATATATTATCAACTCTTTGCCGTTTGACTACATAATCGGTTCCGTTCACTATCTCGGCGCTGAAACAGTTGATCTCGGTCCGGAATTTTATATCGGAAAGGATATTGACCTGATCTATGAAAATTACTTCAACCTGGTATGTGAAGCAGCATCGACAGGATTCTTTGACATAATGGGGCACCCTGACCTTGTGAGGATTCACCGGTTTAGTCCGGATGCCGAAATCACACACCTGTACAGCATGATGGCCTCAGCGTTCGAGATACATGATGTTGCCTTCGAGCTCAATACAAACGGCCGGAACAAGCCGCTGCATGATTTTTATCCGGACAGGAAGTATCTTAACATTTTCGCCGAACACGGCGTACCGGTATGTGTCAATTCCGATGCCCATTTTCCGGAACGGACAGGTCAGTATTTCAAAGAGGCATATGAGCTCCTTAAAAGGGCCGGATACAGGGAAATGGCTGTCTTTGACAGGAGGGAGCGGTACATGATACCGTTTTAGATCAGGGTTTGCTGATCCGGGAGAATGTGCCGTCAGCCCAGGCAAAAGCTGCCTTCCAACAGTGTTATGTCAGCGCTGTTGCCCGGGAAGCCGGTGATCAGATTATCGCGGGTAGCCAGTGATCAGTTTATAACCCGAAGCCGGTAATCAGTTTACAACAGGAGGCTGGGGATCAGAATGCAGTGCGCTGCCGGAGATCAGGCTGCAGACATCAGGTTCTCTGCAAGTATGCGGACACCTATCGCCGCAAGTATTATTCCCCCGATGATCTCTACTCTTGGGCCGAGGCGACTGCCGGCCGATTTGCCAATGCGGATTGCGGTCATTGATGCCAGAAATGTGACAGTGCCGATTATCAGCCCGGCAATCCATATCTGAACCTTCAGGAGTGCGAAACTTATGCCAACGGCAAAGGCGTCAATGCTTGTACCTACCGCCATGGTGAGAACGACAGGCCACCGGCTGATATCAACAGGCTGCCTGTCGGCAGGAGCCTTGAGTCCGCCGATTATCATCCTGATTCCCAGTATCATAAGTAACAGGAAGGCAATCCAGTGATCATATCTGTCGATGTACACGGAAACAGTTGTACCAAGGAAAAAGCCCAGGACCGTCAAGCCGCCCTGAAAAAGAGCGAGGATAAAGGCTATACGCATTGCGCTCCTGAAAATGATTTTTGACTCAATCACCCCGCATGACAGCGATACCGCGAAGCTGTCGAGTGAAAGGCCCAGGGCTATTGCTGTGATAGTAACCAGGTCCATATCCTTAAGATGGTCGCAAAAATAGTAATAATTGCTATTTTTACCACCCTGTTTGACGGTATGAGGATAGTTGTACAGAGAGTCAGAAGAGCTTCGGTAACAATAGACGGGAAATTGCATTCCGCCATTGGAAATGGGCTCCTGGTGCTCGCCGGCATTGAAGATGCAGACGGTCCGGAGGATGCGGCATGGCTTGCTGCAAGGATTGTAAGCCTCCGCGTATTTGATGACAGCAACGGAGTGATGAACCTTTCCGCCGCTGAAACGGGAAGCGAGATCATGATTGTGAGCCAGTTCACCCTGCATGCATCCACCAAAAAGGGGAACAGGCCGTCATACATCCGTGCTGCAAGGCCGGAAAAAGCTATACCGCTTTATGAGGAATTCATTGCCCGTACCGGGGAATTGCTCGGGAAAATGCCTGCAACCGGGGTGTTCGGTGCAATGATGGACATTGAACTTGTAAATGACGGACCTGTGACAATAATAATTGACAGCAGAAACAGGGAATGACCGACAGCGAACTTAAACGGTCGGTGCTGACGGTGACAGCCTTTGCATCCTTCCTGACCCCCTTCATGGGGTCAGCGGTCAATCTTGCACTCCCTTCAATCGGGGATGAATTCAGCCTTAATGCCGTCACACTCAACTGGATCATAAGCAGTTACATGCTTACCACCTCCATCCTGCTGCTACCGGCCGGAAGAGCCGGAGACATTCTCGGACGAAGGAGGGTCTTCACCGCCGGCCTGATAATCTTCACCATTTCAATGATCCTGCTCACATTCACCCCCGGCATCAGGTGGCTTATCGGCGTACGGATACTTCAGGGGATCGGGGGAGCATTGATGTTCGGCACCAATATGGCGATACTGACATCAGTATTCCCGCCGGGGGAGAGAGGCCGGGCCATGGGTATCAATGTTACGGCAGTATATGTCGGGCTTGCTTCAGGTCCGTTCCTGGGAGGCCTGCTTACACGATACCTGGGCTGGAGGAGCATCTTCGCCTTTCTTATCCCGATGGGAATAATCAGTCTTATCCTGATCCGCCGCAAGATGAAAAAGGAATGGGCTGAGGCTAAGGGTGAGAGTTTTGACTGGACCGGCGCGGTTATATACGGAGTATCAATTGCTGCGCTGATGTACGGGTTTTCAAAACTTCCCTCTGCGGCTGGATGGGTTATCACCGTGTCAGGACTTCTTCTCATGCC
Organism: Bacteroidota bacterium; assembly: GCA_021816545.1. Lineage (GTDB taxonomy): Bacteria > Bacteroidota > Bacteroidia > Bacteroidales > VadinHA17 > SR-FBR-E99. The sequence continues at coordinate 4,440 of JAKAXP010000120.1, read as the reverse complement.
CCTGTTTGTCATCAGGGAAAAACGTGCTATGCACCCGCTGTTTGACATAACACTTATTTCAAAAAACCGGGTCTTTGCCTTTTCCAGCCTGGCTGCTCTGATTCATTATGCGGCCACAAGTGCAATAGGATTCTTCCTGAGCCTGTTCCTGCAATACATCAAAGACCTCGGACCCCGCGATGCAGGCTTCGTCCTGATGTCATGGCCCCTGACCATGGCACTTATTTCACCGGCAGCCGGCAAGCTGTCCGACCGCCATAACCCGGGAGTACTGGCTTCCATCGGCATGGCCATCACCTCCGTTGCGCTGATAATTCTCTGTTTCCTGAATGCCGGGACCTCCGTTGCGCTTATCGTTATTGTCCTGGTCATCATGGGTGCGGGTTTTTCGCTTTTCTCCTCTCCCAACTCAAATGCTATCATGAGCTCCGTTGAGAAACGACAGCTTGGCAACGCCTCCGGTATGCTGGGGACCATGAGGAATGTGGGCCAGACCTTCAGCATGGCAATTGCCCTGATGCTGCTGGCTCTGTACATGGGTCAGGAAAAGATCAACCCCGGCAACTACCCTCAGCTGATGAATTCCATGAAGAGCGGATTCATTGTTTTCTCCGTTCTCTGCTTCGCCGGCATATTCGCTTCGCTGGCCAGAAACAAAAGCCTTCGCAAATAGTCTGATTTTTATTTTGTTTTCACTAAAAACAACTAAATTGACCCGCGTTTGACGGCAGTCAAACATACTGTTGCTGATCACACACAACCTTCATTATGAGCAAATTATATAAGAAACTCTTAAACCATGACTATTCACCGGGAGAGATGGGTGAATGTATCGCCGAGGCAAAAAGGATGCCCGGTACCGTTGAAAGGGCTCCGATACTGAGGGAAATTTTCTCCTGTCTTGATCTTACCAGCCTCAATACTTCTGACAGTGATGCCAGCATAAGGAGTTTTGCTGAAAGAGCCTCCCAGTTCAGCTACAGCTTCAGTGAAATCAGCAATGTTGCAGCACTTTGTGTTTACCCGAACTTCGCACGGGTGGCCCGGGAGGGACTCGGAAACTGCGGCGTGAAACTGGCCGTGGTGGCCGCCTCGTTCCCCACAGCCCAGACCTTCACCGAGGTGAAGATACTTGAAACATCGATGGCTGTGAGGATGGGCGCTGATGAAATAGATGTGGTCATACCGGTTGGCACCTTCCTCGAGGGAGCCCTTGACACTGTCATCGATGAGCTGAAGGAAATAAGGGAAGCTGCTGGCGAAACAACGCTGAAGGTGATCCTTGAGACCGGATTGCTCAAGGATGAAAGGAACATCTACAGGGCATCAATAATTGCCATGGAATCAGGAGCTGACTTCATCAAGACATCGACCGGCAAGAGCACGGTCTCAGCCACTCCCGAAGCAGCCTGGGTGATGTGCAGGGCAATAAGGGATTACTATAACGAAACCGGCATAATGATAGGTTTCAAACCGGCAGGAGGTATCGTAAATCCAGATGATGCAATGGTTTACTACTTCATTGTGAAAAACATGCTGGGCGCGAAGTGGCTTTCTCCCGACTATTTCAGGATCGGAGCCTCACGCCTTGCCAACAATATCCTTACCGAACTCTATCCCGGCACGCCGGCTTACTTCTAAATCCAAGTCATGACCAACGGTCCGGGCGATACAACAAGTGTTGCTGCTGACACTCTCAACCTGCCGCTTCCGCAGGCAGAGTACAGCATTGGCAGCATTATTCCGCTCATGTCAGGCCCGGAGGAGATGACAGTCAGGGAAGACCATGCCGGCGGACTGACAGCTGATTACATCTCCCGACTGAAGCGGATTGAGGGAGATCCGCGTCCCCGGGAGACTGTCAATACGGACATGGGATTCATTATCCTCTCCCTTTCACTCCTGCTGGTAACACTCCTGACAGTCTTCGGCCGCAGGAGCATATTCAGCGGCCTCTCCTCAATAAGCTTCCGGAGACGTGAAGAGACTGTTCCTGCAGGCACATCAGAAGTTTTTTCATGGCCTCCTATTCTCAGAAACATTTTCACAATACTTAATGTAAGCCTCTTTGCCTCCACTGCACTGCTGGTACCCGGTCTGGCAGACAATGACCTGTTTGGCGGTCCGACGGGACTGACAGCCGTCCTTGGCGGATCCTTCCTGGCTGCACTCCTTCTCAGGCACCTTACAAGCATGGTTCTGGCAGGTATTACCGGCCTTAAAAACCTGTTCCGTGAGTATGTGAATGTTGTCTACAACATATGGTTCGCCTGTTCTGCAGTTTTGTTTGTCCTTAACGGAATTATTCTGTTTGCACCGCTGAATAACTCACTCCCATTCATAACAACCGGGCTTATATTTGTAGCCATACTCCTGTTAATCAGAGTCTTAAGGCTGTATTCAATTTTTCACGACAGGCATATTCCAATATTTTATTTCCTTTTGTACCTTTGTGCCCTTGAAGTCTTACCCGTTCTTGTCACACTTAAGATACTCGGGGTATTCTGACAGACGGAAAGAATGTGGAGGTTGAACTAAAAACTTTATGGCTTTGAAAATAAGGAAGGTATTAGTGTCGCAGCCTGAGCCAAACAATCCGAAATCACCATATTTCGAGCTCGCAAAAAAATATAATCTGAAAATAGACTTTAAACAGTTTATCCAGATTGAGGGCATCTCTGCAAAGGATTTCCGGCAGCAAAAGATCAACCTTGTTGATTTTTCCGCGATTATTTTCACCTCAAAGACTGCTATAGACCATTATTTCAGGATATGCGAGGAGATGCGCATCACTGTTCCTGACACGATGAAGTACTTCTGCATAACTGAGAATGTGGCTTTTTACCTGCAGAAATACATAGTGTACAGGAAGCGGAAGATCTTTCATGGCAAGGCCAATTTTGAAGATCTTATTGACGTGATCATCAAGCATAAGGAAGAAAACTTCTTCGTGCCGCTCTCTGATCCTCACAAGTCAGATGTTCCTGAGCTTCTTGTAAAGCACAAGATCAGGCATACAATCGGTACGATGTACCGCACAATCAGCAGGGATTTTGATTCCAAGGAGCTGGATTATGACATATTAGTGTTCTTCAGCCCTTCTGGTATCAAGTCGCTCAAGGAGAACTTCCCGACTTTCGTGCAGGGGGATGTGAAGATTGCTGCCTTCGGGCCTACCACAGCGGAGGCGGTTACCAACGAGGGATTCAGGCTTGACCTACAGGCCCCCAATCCCAAGGCCCCCTCAATGACAATGGCCCTTGACAACTTCCTTAAGGAGTATAACAAGAACAACAAATAGTTCCGGAAAGGACATAATATCAGACCGGAAGCATCCATCCACCCGGATTGATGCTTTCTTTTTATCATGAAAAGGCGGGCGGAATCATTTAAAAAAAGTGAACGGCTTTGCGGGGTGAAGGCTGTCAGCGAACTTTTTGCAGAGGGTAAGGCAATCAATTTGCCCTCCCTCAGGGTTGTCTGCAGGTTTCTTCCTGCAACCCCTGAAATACAGCCGGTCAGGATACTGATAACCGTTCCGAAAAGGCATTTCAAAAAAGCTGTTGACCGTAATCTGATGAGAAGAAGGCTGAAGGAGGCATGGCGCAAAAACAAGCAGCCTCTCATACTCCTGATGCAACAGGGAGGCCGGCGTGCAGAAATCGCGCTTATATGGACCGACACTGTGATAAAACCCTACTCTTTCGCGGAGAAGTGCATAACGGACGCCATTGCAAGAGTGTCAGGTCTTAAATATTAACTTTGTGAAAATTTTCTTTTATGAGAAGCAAGAACAGAAAAAAGATTCTCCTGGTTCCGGCAATAGCCGTTACTGCAATTATCACACTGGGATTTCTGATCGGAGGCCAGGAGAACAAGGATTTCAAACTCACGAAGAACCTTGATATCTATATTTCGCTCTTCAGGGAACTGAATGCCTTTTACGTGGATGAAATTGATCCAGAAAAGCTTGTCACCAGGAGCATCAACAGCATGCTTGCCACACTTGATCCCTACACTGTATACTACCCGGAAGAGGAGACCGGGGACCTTGATTTCATGACCACCGGCAAATATGGGGGCTTCGGGTCACTTATCAGAAAATCAGGTGATTATATACTTGTAACGAATGTATACAAGGGATTCCCTGCCGACAGGAGCGGCATCAGGCCAGGAGACATGATGATCAGCATTGACGGAACATCACTGAAAGGTGTTTCATCGGACAAGGCCTCTGAAATGCTTAAGGGGGAGCCGGGAACCGAAGCCGAAATTATAATCAGGCGCAACGGCCAGGATCTGACAAAAAGGCTGAAAAGGGAAAGGATCACCATATCGGCTGTCCCCTATTACGGCATGGTGGATGAAAACACAGGTTATATACGGTTCACAAACTTCACCCAGAATTGTATTGCAGAGGTGAGGGAGGCCTTGATTGAC
>JAKAXP010000119.1 GCA_021816545.1 Bacteroidota bacterium | reverse complement strand
GGTCTATACAGGTGCTGACGGTGAGTACACCCTTTACGAAGACGACGGCATATCAAATGACTATCTGAAAAACACCGGTTACAATGTAATCAGGCTGAGGTGGGATGATTCATCCGCGGCTTTTTCAATTGATCCTGTCGTACTCAGGATGAGCAGCAACACCCTCAGAACGTTCAGGGTAATCTCCGTTCCTGACGGGAATACATATGAAGTCCGGTTTGACGCAAAACCCGTCAGGCAGGTGCTTAAATAGCCTTAATGCTAAAGGGTTTTCTTGACCTGTACCGTCTGGTATCCCTCTACCACGTCACCGACCTTGATGTCATTGAAGTTGTCAATGTTGAGTCCGCACTCGTATCCTGAGGTCACCTCGCGAACATCATCCTTGAACCTCTTGAGTGAGCCCAGGTCACCGGTGTAGATTACGATACCGTCACGTATCACACGCACCTTCGTGTTACGGGTTATCTTACCGTCACGCACGAAGCAGCCGGCAACAGTACCTACCTTGCCGATCTTGAAGACCTCGCGCACCTCCACGGTAGCCACGATCTCTTCCTTGATTTCGGGGGAGAGCATCCCTTCCATGGCAGCCCTGATCTCCTCGATGGCGTCGTAGATGATTGAGTAGAGACGTATGTCAATACCTTCCTTCTCGGCAAGCTTCCTTGCGCTGAGCGAAGGCCTCACCTGGAATCCAACCACAACGGCGTTCGATGCTGCTGCAAGCAGGATATCCGATTCGGATATCTGTCCCACAGCCTTATGAATGATATTGACCTGGATCTCCTCAGTGGAAAGCTTGATGAGTGAATCGCTGAGAGCCTCAACCGATCCGTCAACGTCGCCCTTGACAATGATATTGAGTTCCTGGAAGTTGCCGATTGCAATACGGCGGCCGATCTCATCAAGTGTGATGTGCTTCTGGGTACGCAGCCCCTGCTCCCTCTGCAACTGAGCCCTCTTTGTTGCAATGTCCTTGGCCTCCTTGTCAGACTCCATGACGTTGAACTTGTCGCCTGCCTGGGGTGCACCGTTCAGGCCGAGGATAAGCACAGGCATTGACGGGCCTGCCTCGGTTATCTTCTGGTTGCGCTCGTTGTACATCGCCTTGATATGTCCGAAACAGCTTCCTGCGATAACCACATCGCCGACACGAAGAGTGCCTGCCTTAACGAGTACCGTAGCCACGAATCCGCGCCCCTTGTCGAGTGATGACTCAAGCACGGCACCGATGGCAAGCTTGTCAGGATTGGCTTTCAGCTCAAGCATCTCAGCCTGAAGCAGGATCTTCTCAAGGAGCACGTCTATATTAATACCGCTCTTTGCGGAGATCTCCTGTGACTGGTATTTACCGCCCCACTCCTCCACGAGGAAGTTCATGTTGGCAAGTTCCTCGCGGATCCTGTCGGGGTTGGCAGTAGGCTTGTCTATCTTGTTTATGGCGAAGATTATAGGAACACCGGCAGCATGTGCGTGGTTGATGGCTTCACGTGTCTGAGGCATAACCCCGTCATCAGCAGCCACCACGATGATCACTATATCCGTTATCTGTGCGCCGCGGGCACGCATGGCGGTAAATGCCTCATGACCGGGGGTGTCAAGGAAGGTGATTATCTTGCCACCCTCAAGGGTGACGGTGTATGCACCTATATGCTGTGTTATACCGCCTGCCTCTCCGGCAACCACGTTGGTGTTCCGGATATGGTCCAGCAGCTTTGTCTTGCCGTGGTCAACGTGTCCCATGACAGTTACGATGGGCGGACGGGGCTGGAGGTTTGTTTCATCATCCTCCTCTTCCTTCACTGCCTCCTGCAGCTCGGCGCTCACAAACTCCACAGTGAAACCGAACTCCTCGGCAACGAGTGCCATCGTTTCGGCGTCAAGCCTCTGGTTGATTGAGACTATAAGCCCGAGGCTCATACAGGTGGAGATGATTTCAATCACCGGAACGTCCATCATTGTTGCCATCTCGTTCACTGAGACGAATTCCGTCACCTTGAGAACGCTCTTTTCGAGTTCCCTCTTTTCGGTCTCGTCCTTCATCCTCTGGCTGATTGCATCGCGCTTGTCGCGGCGGTACTTGGCCACCTTCGACTTGCCTTTGCTCATCAGGAGGTTGACGTCCCTTATATTCTTATCAACGTCTTCCCTGTCAACTTCGGGCCTCAGGGCACGGAACGACTTCTTCCTGTCACCGCCCCTGTGGTCCTTCTGCGGGGGTTTCTTATCCTTTTTGGCTTCCTGTGGCGGCGGGGCAACAGGCGTATCAAGTGCTACCTTTTCGCGGGGTTTGGGTTTGATCCTCTCCCTCTTCTTGTCATGCCTGTGCTTGTCGGCACCGGCCTGGTCACGGCTCTTCTTGACTTCCGGGATAAGCTCAATCTTTCCAACCATCTTGGGTCCGGCCAGTTTTTCATAACCCGGACGGAATATCTCTGTCTCCTTCGGTTCGGGTGCAGGTGCAGGAACCGGCTCCGCAGTTGCTGCTACAGGTTCGGGCTCAGGCTGAGGGGCAACAGGCTCCTGTTTCTTCTCCTCAGGGGCAGGGGCCGGGGCAGCTTTCTTTTCAACTGCTTTCTTTGATGACTTCTCGGGTTTGGCCAGTTTGTCCAGGTCAACCTTGCCGACAACCTTGGGCTGCCTTGTCTCAACAGGTGCGACAGTCTCTGCCGGCGCTGTTGGTTCAGCCGGTGCTGCCGGTTCGGGAGACGATGCTGCCGGTACAGGAGCTTTTTCAGCGGGTTCCTCCTGCTCCTTCTTCACCAGTTTGGTCGGAGGGGTAAGATCTACCTTGCCAACAGTCTTAATCTCAGGCTTGCGGATCTCGGTCCGTAAATCGAGATGCTTCTTAACACCTGAAATATCAGTGATTAGGAAGTCCTCATCGGGCTCACCGTTGTCACCTTCCCTGCCAGTCTCCATATCTTCAATGGAAAGTGACTTCTTGGGAGTGATCTTTTCCTTGAGAGCCAGTTTCTCGGCATCCTTCTTGACACTGAGGTCGCTGCTGTATTCCTTGACTATCAGAGCGTATGCCTCAGGTGGAATTTTTCCGTTGGGATCATGTGATATGTCAAATCCCTTCTTGTGTAGGAATTCGACAATCGTCTGGATCCCGACGTTGAATTCGCGGGCTGCCTTGCTTAAACGTATGGCCTTCTTGTCTTCAGTCATATATCCCTTTATAGTAACCTCTTTGGTAAGTATTTATATAATTGCCTTGTTGTGGAAGGTTATTCCTTTTCAAATTCTGACTTGAGAATGCCGACAACTTCCTTGACTGTCTCCTCCTCAAGGTCAGTTCTCTTGACCAGGTCATGGACGGTGAGCCTGAGCACGCTTCGTGCGGTATCACAGCCGATTGCCTTGAGCTCGTCAATTATCCATCCTTCTATTTCATCTGCGAATTCGTCAAGGTTGACATCTTCTTCATCCTCGTTATCAGGTTCGCGGTACACTTCAATGTCATAGCCGGTCAGCTGGCCTGCAAGCTTGATGTTCAGGCCACCCTTGCCGATAGCAAGAGAGACTTCACTGGGTTTGAGATAGATTTCTGCCTTCTTCTCTGATTCAACCAGTTTAATTGATGAAATCTTGGCGGGGTTGAGTGCCCTGGTTATGAAGAGCTGTATGTTCGATGTGTAGTTTATCACGTCTATGTTCTCGTTGCGCAGTTCGCGGACGATTCCGTGGATCCTTGATCCCTTCATGCCCACGCAAGCGCCGACGGGGTCAATGCGTTCGTCATATGATTCAACAGCAACTTTGGCTCTCTCGCCGGGAACCCTCACAATTTTGCGTATAGTAATCAGGCCGTCGAATATTTCAGGAACCTCAAGCTCGAAGAGCCTCTCCAGGAATACCGGAGATGTACGGCTCAGGATGATGTTCGGAGTGTTGTTCTTCATCTCCACCCTTATTACCACGGCACGGATTGTATCGCCCTTGCGGAAGTGGTCAGAGGGGATCTGCTCCGGTTTGGGAAGGATCAGCTCGTTGCCGTCATCGTCAAGGACGAGGGTCTCGCGCTTCCACACCTGGTACACTTCGCCGGTGACGATGTCACCGATGCGGTCCTTGTACTTGAGGTATATATTGTTTTTTTCCAGGTCAAGGATGCGTGCCACCAGGTTCTGCCTGAGGGCCAGGATCGCCCTGCGTCCGAAATCAAGGAATTTGACCTCATCAGATACCTCTTCGCCAACCTCGTAGTCCTCGTCAATCTTGTGAGCCTCCGAGAGCGGAATCTGGGTGTTCTCGTCGGTATAATTCTCGTCATCAACAACTTCTCGGTTTCGCCATATTTCAAAGTCACCCTTGTCAATATTCACGATGATGTCAAAGTTGTCTGCCGTGCCGAATCTCTTGGCCAGCATACCCCTGAACACATCCTCAAGCACACTCATCATTGTGGGTCTGTCAATATTCTTCAGCTCCTTGAACTCCGAAAAAGTATCTATGAGATTTACATTTTCCATTGCTGTAATCTATACTTTTATTTGAATGATATAATTACTTTAACTGACTTAACATCCTCAAAATTAAATGATCTGACTGCAGTCACGGTTTCCTTCTTAACCTTCGTCTCTGTCCTGAGATCAAATCCGCCTGCTGTCACGTTGATCATTGTTCCTTTTATCCGTTCGCCCTCATGGGTTACCACGTCAACCATCCTGCCATCGTTCTTCCTGAACTGCTCAGGTACGAGAAGGGGCATGTCGAGTCCGGGAGATGAAACATTCAGTTCATAGTCTCCCACTGCTTCGCCGAGGTCATTGCTTATCTGCCTGCTCAGCATCGCGCAGTCATCAATTCTTACCCCCTCAGGCCTGTCAATGAGGATGGTTATGCGGCCCGTGCTGCTCAGCCTGACGTCAACGAGGAAGATGCCGGTGCCGCTTATGTGCTGCTCCGCAAGTTTCCTGATATGGTCCTTTGTAATCATAGTCTGTTTTTTTGATAACAAAATAGGGGACTTTTGTCCCCTAGGCCATTCGTACCCTTCTGTTCGGGTGCAAAGATAATATCATTTTTTCAAATGACAATGGAAAGTTCACCATAAAAAATGAGCTGAGCGCTGTATATGAAGCTTTTCTTTCCCTTTTTTGGAAACTATTGAATAAATTTGCCGGCATAAAACCAGTGCTGTTTGACAAACAGGAGAAAGATTATCAATGACCCGGTATACGGATTCATCAGTATACCCAATGATCTTATTTATGATCTGGTGGGGCATCCCTGGTTTCAGAGGCTTCGCAACATCAGGCAGCTAGGGCTCTCAAGCCTTGTCTACCCGGGTGCGGTACACAGCCGTTTCCAGCACAGTCTGGGGGCAATGTACCTTACCGGTCAGGCTGTGCATACGCTTAGAAGCAAAGGCACTGAGATCTCTGACAATGAGGAGGAAGCAGTCCTTGCTGCAATACTGCTGCATGACATAGGGCACGGCCCTTTCTCGCACGCACTGGAACACTCCCTTATTGAGGACATGCCGCATGAGACAATGTCACTCCTGATCATGGAAGAGCTCAACAATGCCATGGGAGGGAGGCTGACGGATGCCATTGCCGTCTTCCGCGGGAAATACCCGAGAAAGTTCTTCCATGACCTTTTGACGGGCCAGATGGATATGGACCGGATGGACTATCTCAGGCGCGACAGCTTCTTCACCGGTGTGATTGAGGGCTCGGTGGGATCAGACAGGATAATCAGGATGCTGAACGTCTCGGACGACAGGCTTGTGGTTGATGAGAAGGGAATCTATTCTGTGGAGAAATTCCTTATAGCCAGGCGCATGATGTACTGGCAGGTATACAACCACCGCACTGTGGTCTCAGCCGAGAAGCTGCTCACCAGCCTGCTGGTGAGGGCACGTCAGGTTACTGCCACCGGGCTGAAGCTGTTTGCCACACCGGCCCTGGCCTATTTCCTCGAGCCGAGGCACAACAGGGCTGAGGGAGAGGAGAGAACCGCACTTGTAGGGCACTTCACGGCACTCGACGAGAGTGATATCATCTCCGCCACAAAGGTATGGACAAGCTGCGGCGACAGGGTGCTGGAAGATCTCTGCAGGAGGTTCGTAAACCGGGACCTTCTGGCCATAGAGCTTCAGAAAGCCCCCTTTGATCAGGCAAGGGTCAGTGAAGCGGGCCTGAAGGCAATGAAGGTGCTGGGACTGAAGGAGGATGAAGTAAAGTACTATGTCAATACCGGTGATGTTTATAACCAGACATATGCCCCCGGAACCCCGGAGGTGCGCATTCTGCTTAAAAACGGAACCACCCCGGATATAACTGCAGTGTCTGACCTCTTTGACCGGGAGGCACTGTCAGAAAAGGTAACGAAGTATTACTTCTGTTACCCGAAGGAGATAATCAAATAACAAAAATAACTCAGATGGAATTTACTGCTGCAATGATAGCACAGATACTCAACGGCACTGTTGAGGGCGACCCGGAAACCAGACTTAACACGGTGGCCAGGATCGAGGAGGGCAGGGCAGGTGCACTCTCATTCCTGTCAAACCCGAAATACGAGCCATATCTTTATACAACCGGCTCTTCGGCTGTGCTTGTGAAAAATGACTTTACCCCTACAAAAGTTGTTACTGCCACCCTCATACGGGTGGATGACCCTTACCAGGCACTTGCCAGGCTGCTGGCATTCTATGAGCAGGCCAAATCTCCGAAAAAGGGGATACACCCCACGGCAGTCATAGATGAAAAGGCCACGGTAGGCAAGGATGTGTTCATAGGCGCCTGCACTGTAATATCGGAGAATACTATTATTGGAGACGGCTGCTCACTGCATCCCCAGGTCTATATCGGGGAGAATGTAAAAATCGGTAAGAACTGTACACTGCATCCCGGTGTAAAGGTTTACAGGGACTGTATTATCGGTAATGACTGCATCCTGCATGCAGGTGCGGTTATAGGTGCTGACGGCTTCGGATTCGCTCCCGTCACGGACTCGAACTTCATGAAGATACCGCAGATAGGCAATGTCATCCTCGAGGACAATGTGGAGATAGGCTCAAACACCTGCATAGACAGGGCAACGATGGGCTCAACGATAATCAGGAAGGGTGTCAAGCTCGATAACCTGATTCAGGTGGGTCACAATGTGGAGATAGGCGAGAATACGGTGATCGCTGCCCAGTCGGGACTGGCCGGGTCAACCCGTGTCGGGAAAAACTGTATGTTCGGCGGGCAGGTGGGGCTGGCGGGCCATCTCAGCATTGCTGACGGTGTTAAAATCGGGGCACAGTCGGGCATCATGAGCACCGTCAACGAGGAGAACGCTGTCCT
>JAKAXP010000118.1 GCA_021816545.1 Bacteroidota bacterium | reverse complement strand
GAGACCCAGGTCAATGTGACTGTTCCAGCGCCCGTCCTCCGGGTCAAAAAAATCGACCAGGACCGGATTCTTTGAAAGGGTTGCCAGGGTAAGCGGCGTGATGAACTCTTTCGCGAGAGGCGTCATCAGGACCTTTACCTCTGCCCCCTCCTTAACAAGCAACCGGATGATAACGGCGGCCTTGTAGGCTGCTATACCTCCGGTGACTCCAAGCAGTATTTTCCTGCCTTCAAGCATGTTATGCCTTTATTTCTTCTGCTTCTGCTCCTTGTCGGGATTGCGGTAGTATATCTTGCCATCTTCAAACTCGGCAAGAGCAATGAGAGTGGGCTTCGGAAGCCGCTCGTAGAACTTGGATATCTCTATCTGCTCCCTGTTTTCAAACACCTCCTCCAGGTTGTCATTGAACGAAGCAAACTCTTCCAGCTTCGAGTTCAGCTCCTGCTTCATCTCAACTGAGATCTGGTTTGCCCTCCTGTTGCAGATCAGGACACTCTCGTAAATGTTGCCCGTTGAGGCGTCGAACTTGTCAATATCCCTTGTGATTGTTGTGTAGGCTGCCGATGTCTTCTTGTAATCCATATTCTTGTTGATGATTTCAGTTGTTTTCAGTCTTTTTCACGGTTGTATCAACCTTCAGGAACCTCGCCGTGTTTTCGAAGATCCTTGCAACTTCCTTTGAAAACCTGCTCGCCGGAAACTCTTCTATAAACGAATAATACTCGTCAAGTGTTGTCTGGTATCGCTCAAGCTGTTTTTCGGGGATGCTGTTAACAGCGTACAGGTAAAGTGCATCAAGCTTCAGGAACATAAGTTCCTCGCGGTATTTTGTATCAGGATACTCCTTCAGGCTGTTGGCAAGAGATATTGTTGCTGCCCTGTACTCCTTCAGGTCATAGTACAGCCTGGCGCTGAGATATGACTTTTCAACCAGCTTCTCCTGCAACTCAAGTATCCTCGCCTTGCAGTCATCAGTCCGGGTGCTTGTAGGGTATCTCTGCATGAATATCGTAAAGCTCTCAATGGCTTGCCTGGTGTTTGACTGGTCAAGCTCCGGCCTGGGGCTCTGGTAGTACTGGCACAGGGCTGCAAGATAGGCTGCTTCCTCGGCGTTATTGCTCCCCGGATAAGTATCCGCAAACTCCTGGTAATACTGCCCTGCCATCATGTAGTCACGAATCCTGAAGTGAGCCTGAGCATTGATCCAGTTGAGCTGTTCAGCCTGATCGGTTGCCCTGAAACGTGGCAGTATCTGTGACAGAAGCTCAATTGACCTCGTATATTTGCCATCATCATAATAGTCGAAGACCTTCTGCTTCTTCAGCTCGTAATCAGTGCTCTTGAGCAGCTTCTCATACTCACCGCATGATGTAACGATGAGAGCAAGCATTAAAAATGTTATCGGTCTGATCTTCATACCCGGAAATGTTGCGCAAAATTACTCTTTTTTTTCATTGACAGAACCAAATTGGAACAAAAGTGCACCAATTAACGGTGCTGAGTAGTTAAGAGTGTGTTAATTCTGCTGAACAAATAGGTATAAATAGGTACTTTGCCGGAGCAATGTTTTTAATAATTTTGCGGGCAATAATCAAAAACTAAACACGACGTGGATATTTTCGACAAGATCAAAAGGAACCGTGGTGCGCTCGGACAGTACCAGGATCTGGCTGACGGATACTTTATGTTCCCAAAGCTTGAAGGTGAAATAGGCCCCCGCATGAAATTCATGGGCAGGGAAGTGCTAAACTGGAGTCTCAACAACTACCTGGGGCTTGCAAATCACCCCGAGATACGCAAGGTTGACGCCGAGGCTGCAGCACAGTACGGCCTTGCTTACCCCATGGGCGCCAGGATGATGTCAGGTCAGACAACCATGCACGAGAAGTTCGAGCAGATGGCCGCAGAATTTGTCGGAAAGGAATCAGCTTACCTCCTCAACTACGGTTACCAGGGGATGGTCTCAATTATTGACAGCCTCGCAGGAAGGCATGATGTAATAGTTTACGACTCTGAATCACATGCCTGCATTATGGACGGACTCAGGATGGTCCTCTCAAAAAGGTTTGTCTTTGCGCACAATGACATGGAGAGCTTCGAGAAACAGCTCCAGCATGCCCAGAAAGTCGTTGCCGAAACTGGCGGCGGAATCATGGTAATCACCGAGGGAGTGTTTGGCATGGCGGGCGACCTTGGAGCACTCGACAAAATAGTCTCCTACAAGAAAAAATACAACTTCCGCCTCGTGGTTGATGATGCTCACGGCATTGGCACGATGGGTAAAACAGGTGCAGGAACCGGCGAACACTTCGGTGTGCAGGATGATATAGACGTTTACTTTGCCACTTTCGCGAAAAGCTTCGCCGGGATAGGCGGATTCGTTGCCGGGAACAAGGATGTAATCAGCTATCTCAGGTTCAACCTCCGTTCGCAGATATATGCCAAGTCGCTGCCTATGGCAATGACAATCGGCGCCATCAAGCGCCTCGAGATGATGAAAAACCACCCCGAGCTTCGGGAAAAACTGTGGGATATAGCCCGTGCACTGCAGAAGGGCTTCAGAGAGGCAGGTTTCGATCTCGGCAAAACACAGTCGCCCGTCACCCCGGTCTTCTTCAACGGCGAACTGGCACAGACAACCCACCTCATCAAGGACCTGCGCAGGAACTACGGTATCTTCTGCTCGGTTGTGATCTACCCGGTGGTGCCGAAGGGAGTCATCATGCTCAGGATCATACCTACGGCAGCCCATTCGATGGAGGATGTCAACTACACAATACAGGCCTTCAAGGATGTCAAGAAGAAACTGGAGACCAACGCATATCCGACCGATGTGATGGCCGATTTCAGGAGCTGATATTAAGAAACTACTTATGTGAAAACAGTCCCGGGAGAGGGGCTGATGTTATAAAGGGGGGCCTGGCGGCCCCTCTGCTTTTTTACATATTGAGGGTCACTGCCCCCCCTGGCTGTCATAATCATTTATTGTCAGGAAGGAGTACTGGTATTCCATTGGCAGTATCCGGGCATAATCCTCCACCGTGCATCCGTCAAGGAAGGCATTTATGATCCTTCGTCCCAGCGGTACCAGGTCAGGAGAGAGGAAGCCTGTGAGTTCCCTTCTGAAAAACTCCCTGAGGATTTCAGCGCCGGCATCATAGCCTCCGGGGCCTACTTCAGCCTGGCGGTAGACCTTCAGGAACCTCGTTGGGACAGGTGATCCTTCAATTGTAAGATAATTGAGTTCGTAGCCCAGCAGCGGGCAGCGGGCCGGGCTCAGCTGGTCAGCCCTCAGTTTGGCGTTGCCGCGGCGGGTCAGGTATTCCCTCATCAGCAGCTGTGGTTTGAATCCCACTTTCCATGCCCCTATGTGCTGATTCGGCGTAAGTGTATACCTCACCCTGGGGGTGTTGACAATCTGTTCAAGGAGGAGATTGGCATGCCTGACCTTCATCCCCGTTGCGAAAGGCCAGTATGACCCTGCCCCTTCACTCTCCAGGTCGCCACTGCCGGTGACGCTCGGATTGGCGTAACCGCGAGGACTGACAAGCCGCCACAGCCATGCCAGAGCAGGGGGAAGAATATGGAACAGCCCTGCTATGCCGTAACTGGGTTTCTCAGCCGTGCTGGGTGGCATCCTGACACCAAAATTGCGGACATCAACAGTGACCGGCCTGCTGATGACCCCCGGAACAATCCTCCGGGGAAGCACCACCCTGGGGTTGGGACACCGTTTTCCGGGTGCATCCTCCTTGTGATTCCATATGAGTGCCGTTCCGTCAGGTTTGGTGTCAATGTTCAGGAATAACAGTGGCTCATCGGGATTGATTGTGATCTTCTCCAGGAACGGGTCATCCCCATACCCGGTCACGCCGTCAACACGTATGAACCAGGCATTTTCCGCATCTGCCACGGTGAGCTTACCGTTGTTCTTCTGGTATGAAGGGTGACACAGGGCCATGTCATCCGTTGCAGGATGGAATGAGCAGAACAGGGGTATTGATATGACCCGTCTTTCCCCGGTTATGATGTTCTGCCCTATCAGGATCTGGCCGTTGGGTTCACGCACCAGGTTCTGTATCATCTCGCTCTTTCCCCCACCGCTGGCACCCTCATGCATGAAGGTTGTGATATTGTCATAGGGACTTACAACCTGCACCGTTGAGCAGTGGGTTGTGAGCCATCCCTCCGTCTCGCCCTTGTCCAGGAGCACGCTGTAGAAACCCTTCTTTGCGCTCGGTCCGGGATAAAGGTTATATGCAAACATCTCATGCAGCCCCTCCAGCCTGTTGTGCACAACCACCTGCCGCCCGCTGAAATGGGTATGACGGAAAGGAGGCGCAACATAGGCAACCGACTCCACCCTGAACCCCTCCGGAAGCTGATCAACCGCAATGATCCTCTGCAGCAGGGAGAGCCCGAAGGCGAAGAAGGATGCATTGAGCGGCGTAACAACAATCCCGCCGGCACCAACCGGATAATTCCCGGCAAAACAGAGGAACATCCCCACCTCCTGCCCTTTCAGCCATTCGATAGTCTCACCCTTCAGCCTGTCAAAAGGATAGCCATACTCATCCTCAAACCTCTTTTTGTCTGTGGGCCGGGAGTCACCTATAAGCATTGTCTCCGGGTCTCGCCTTCTCATATATGGCTCTGTGTAATTGGCGGACAGACCGTTGGTGACCCTGTGCAGGATCACCTCAACCACCTCACCTCTTCCCGGGATGTCATATTTGACTTCATATGTAAGGTCTTCCCTGCGGGGTGTTGATGCTTCCAGTATCTCGGCTGAGGAATTGAAGAATACTGCCGAAGGAGAACCCGCAGCAATCAGGTCAACTTCTGCAGGCAACACAACCCCCTGCTCCCTTAAAAGGGCAATCGCTTCAGATGCAATCATTTGACAAATCCTTTGTTTTATTTAATTTCTTTAAACCGGAAGGCTTGTTTCCGAATTTTTATTTACAATACCGCGGGTAAAAATAACACCATTGTATCCGGAACCTTACGTCTGTCAGAAACAGATATCAACACTTTTTCAAAAAAACGGAGATTCCTGTTATGTTTTTCATTCCTGTTCGTCATGGTAACAGTTAACACATTCAAAACAAAAACGGACAGTCATGAAAAGAATGGTTTTTACAATTGCGGTACTTGCATTTGCAACCGCTCTCTCAGCACAGAGACTCACTGCTGATGATTTCTTCAACAGGTACAGTGACAGTGAAGGTTACACAACAGTGGTGGTCAACGGCAGCCTGCTGGGCTTCCTTGGTCACTGCGAAAGCGATGATACGGAAAATCCGCTAAGCAAGATCACATCAATCCGCCTGGTGGTCAGGGAGAATGATAAATTTCCTGCAGCCGACGGGTTTCTTCCTGAAATAAGGAACATAATAAGGAAGGGAAGGTATGAGGAGCTTATGTCAGTGAAAAACAGCGATACTGACCTCAGGTTCATGGTAAGGACCGAAAGGGAGATTGTAAAGGAGATACTGCTTGTTGTTGACGGTGATGATGAGGCGGTGATCCAGATTAAGGGTAATCTAACCCGTGATGAAGCCTCAAGTCTCTTTGAAAGTGACGGAAAGGGGCTGGCTATCCTTGAAGGACTAGAGATTTCAGGGGATTGATAACTTTGGGGAAGAGTTCTGAAAAAGATGACCCCCGAGGAGTTCAGAAATAGTGTTTTGCCGGAGGGGCGAAGGCTTTATGCCCTCGCCTTCCGCTATCTGAACAGCCGGGAGGAGGCCGAGGATGCAGTGCAGGAGGTTATGATGAAGCTATGGTCGGAAAGAAACGGCACTGGAAATTACTCAAGCGTGGCGGCATTGTGCACCACCGTGACCCGCAACTGCTGCATTGACATCCTGAGGAGAAGAAAGAGACTCCGGATTGGCGACCTGGATGAAGCGGAAGAATTCACCGCCGCAGATGCTGACACAGGGCAAAGACATGATTTCAGTGAGGCGGCAAGGCTGGTTTCAGTCATCGTCAGCCGGATGAAGGAACCGGGTAAAAGCGCAGTCATCCTGAGAGACATCGAAGGATACTCATACGAAGAAACTGCTGAGGCAATGGGAATAAACATTACTGCACTCAGGATGCTGATTTCCAGGGCAAGGAAGCAGATCAGGGAAGAGATGGAAAGGATATACAGTCATGGAACAGGAAAAGATAAGGGAACTGCTCGCTAAATACTACAACGGGGAGACTTCCGCGGAAGAGGAACTCATCCTCAGGGAATACCTTGGCAACCCTGCGGCACCGGACTCACTGACCGGCGAATTCGGGTACCTGGCCGCAAAACCGGAGAAAGTGCCTGAACCGTCAGAGGGGTTTGAATCAAGGCTCGAAGAGGTCACACGACCGGAGATAGGAATAAACCCGCCTGCAGGCTGGTGGAAACGCCACACTGCAGTCAGCGCCGCTGTGGCAGTTGTTGCAGGCACACTGATTATTTTCAGCCTTGCCCGCATGCCCCGTGACAGGGATACATTCAGTGACCCGGCTCTGGCAATGGCTGAGGTAAAAAGCATACTGCTGAACGTATCCGAAAGGATGAATACAGGCACTTCACAGCTTCAGCAGGTAAGCGCAATCACCTCAGGACCAGAAGAACTCAGCAACCTGAAAACAATAAACGGTCTTGTGGGAAAAAACCTTTCGAGGCTTCGTTACCTCGGTGACATTCAGGCCCGGGAAAGCAAAAAGGAAACAGAATAATAAAAGATACCATGAAAAAACAGGCACTGCTTGTATTGATACTTTCGGCACTGGCCATGTCACTCCGTGCACAGACCAGCCCGGTAGACGATCTCTTTGACCGGTATGACGGAAAGGAGGGATTCACTTCGGTATACATATCATCCAAGATGTTCAGTCTCCTTTCGAGAATAGACAGTAATGATGAGGAGTTCCGCAACCTGGTAACCAGGATAAAGGGAATCAGGATACTGAGCATCGACAGCGCTGAAAACAAGGGCGGGGTGAACTTCGTTTCGGAGCTGATGCCGCGGCTCCGGCGAAACGGATATGAAGAGCTTATGACAGTCAGGGAGGAGAATGACAATGTCTTCTTCATGATCAGGGAGGCGGGAGGCAAAATTGCGGAACTGGTGATGATCACCGGCGGCCACGGAAGCTCGGTTGTCTCAATCAGGGGCGACCTTGACCTTAAAACAATAGCCAGCCTCTCGGACAGCATGGGAATCGGGGAACTTGAGGATCTCGAAAAGGTAAAGAGGTGACCATTCTTCCCCGCACTTGCGAGGGCTGACTGATTCCGGGAAACCAAATAGTTGGACAAATTGCCCCGG
>JAKAXP010000117.1 GCA_021816545.1 Bacteroidota bacterium | reverse complement strand
GATCTGGCAGAACCGGTTGATCAGTTTGATATCTGCCCCACTCATGCAGAAACCCCTTCGGTGCTTCACTACACGTCAGGAACCACAGGTCAGCCAAAGGGTGTCAGACATGTCCATTATTCACTGATATCACAGTACCTGACCACAAAGTGGGTTCTTGACCTTCGTGATGATGACATTTACTGGTGCACCGCTGACCCGGGATGGGTCACCGGCACTTCCTACGGCATCATCGGTCCCTGGAGCCTCGGTGTGACTCAGTGTGTCCTTGACATCGGTTTCTCGGCCCAGGCGTGGTACCGCTTCGCTGAAAAGAACAGGGTTACAGTCTGGTACTCCGCTCCCACCGCAATAAGGTCACTCATGAAGGCAGGAGATGAGATAGTAAAGTCTTTTGATCTTTCATCACTGCGCCATCTTGCAAGCGTTGGAGAGCCCCTTAATTCCGAAGCAGTAATCTGGTCGGAGAAAGTCTTCGGCAAACCGTTTCATGACACGTTCTGGCAGACAGAGACAGGGTCTATCATGATAACCAACTTCCCCGGGATGAAGATCAAGCCCGGATCAATGGGCAGGACTTTTCCGGGGATAACAGGCACTGTGCTTGACCCAGCAACGTACCAGCCATATATGGAGCACGGCAGGGCCGGGCTTATTGCTTTCAAACCGGGATGGCCTTCCATGATGAGGGCTTACTGGAACAACGAGGAAAAATACAGGGAAAAGTTTGTCAACGGGTGGTATCTTTCAGGTGACAGGGCAAGCATAGACAATGAAGGTTATTACTGGTTTATCGGGCGTGATGATGATGTAATAAACACCGGCGGTCATCTTGTCAGCCCCTTCGAGGTGGAATCGGCCCTCCTTGAACATCCGGCCGTAGCCGAGTCTGCCGTCACTTCCAAACCCGACGAGATAAACATGGAGGTTGTGAAGGCATTCATCACCCTTAAACCCGGCCATACTCCGAACCCTGACCTTGAACTTGACATTATGAACTTCATCAGGAAGCGGCTTTCACCGCTCGCAATGCCGCAGGCAGTTGAATTCATGGACACGCTTCCCAAAACCCGAAGCGGCAAGATCATGAGACGCGTCCTCCACGCCAGGGAATGGGGAGAGGAGATAGGTGATATCTCCACACTTGAAAATGACTGATATCTGACTGTTTTAAACAAGCCACTAATTTTTAAATAACTCTATATGGAAGAAATGAATATCAATGAAATGAAGGAGCTGGTGCTGAAGTATGTCGTCAAGGAATATATTGATGATGACGATGTAAAAATCACCTATGAAACTCCCCTCATATCAAGCGGTTATGTAGACTCCTTTTCAATGGTCTCCCTCCTTGTCTTTCTGGAAAACAGATTCAAGATCAAGATCCCCCCTTCAAAGGCAACCCCGGAGGCCTTTGACAGTGTGAACAGCATCGTTGCACTGGTCAACCAGTACCTGAAACAGTAAACAAAAAACCCATGAGTTTCCCCGAGAGTATCAGAAGTATCTACCAGGCACAGCTTGCAGAGATACACCATGCCGGCATTTTCAAGGAGGAAAGATTCATTCACAGCGCACAGTCGGCCGACATAGAAGTTGAGTTCCCTTCAGGTTCAGATCTGAAGAAGGTAATTAACATGTGTGCCAACAACTACCTTGGCCTTTCGAGTCACCCGGAGGTGATAAAAGCGGCTCATGAGGGACTTGAGTCAAGAGGCTACGGCATGTCATCGGTAAGATTTATTTGCGGAACACAGGATATCCACCGTGAGCTGGAAAACAGGGTTACGGAGTTCCTGGGCACCGAAGACACGATACTGTTTCCCTCCTGTATGGATGCCAATGCCGGCGTCTTTGAAGCCATACTCACCAGTGAGGACATAATGATATCAGACCGTCTGGTCCATGCTTCAATAATTGACGGCATGAGGCTATGCAGTGCACAGCACGACACCTTCAAGCATTCAAGTATGGAGCACCTTGAGGAGAAGCTGCAGCTGCATGCCGATAAGCGGCTGAAGCTGGTGATCACTGACGGAGTCTTCTCAATGGACGGTGATACGGCCATGCTTGACAAAATGGTTGATCTGTGTGAAAAATACGGAGCCATGCTTCTGGTAGACGACTCTCATGCCACCGGTTTCATAGGCAGGACAGGAAGGGGAACACATGAATATTGCGGTGTTTACGGAAAGATTGACATCATTACCACCACCTTCGGCAAAGCACTCGGAGGAGCCTCCGGAGGCTGCGTGTCAGGGCGAAAGGAAATAGTGGAGATGTGCAGGCAAAAAGCACGCCCGTATCTCTTCTCCAACACCATTGCTCCGGTCATCGTGTCCGGGGTCCTTAAGGTTTTTGACATTCTCTCCGGAAGCACCGAAAGACGGGATAAGCTCGAAAAGAACGCAGCATACTGGCGGAAGGGACTGACCGAAGCAGGATTCATCCTGAAGGAGGGCAACACCCCCATCGTACCGGTGATGCTTTTCAACGCAAAACTGTCACAGGATTTCTCGAAGGACCTTTACCGGGAAGGGATTTATGCAATTGGCTTCTTCTTCCCTGTGGTGCCCAACGGCCAGGCCCGGATACGCACACAGATTTCTGCCGGCCATGAGATTCATCATCTTGACCGTGCCCTGGAGGCCTTCATCAGGGTAGGAAAGAAATACGGAATACTCGGCCTGACAAAGGATCAGATTGTTGAGAAATACGGGCTCTGATTCCCGGGAAGCTGATCCTGCCGACGGCAGAGGTTATACTGGCACCTGGGAGCTGACCCTGCCGACGGCAGAGGTTGTACTGGCACCTGGGAGCTGACCCTGCCGACGGGAGAGGTTATAATGACACCGGGAAGCTGATCCTGCCGACGGCAGAGAGCATGCTTACCCCGGTCGAGGGCATGCCAGCTCCGGCAGCCCGGAAAGGCTTTTATTTCACTGTTCCCTGTTATTGATGATTATCATCATTGAATAGTCATGGTAAAACCCCATATTTGCAACCGTTTTACCAAATTATTCCCTTAAGATGTACGACAGTTACAGGGATCATCTTGCGATCCAGCTTGAAGAGATCAGGGAGGCTGGTCTCTATAAGAATGAGCGTGTTATCGTTTCGCCCCAGGGGGCAGAGATAACCCTGAATACCGGGCAGAAGGTGCTCAATTTCTGCGCGAACAATTACCTTGGCCTTTCGGCAAACAAAAAGCTTGTCGAGGCAGCAAAGGAGGCACTTGATACTCACGGTTACGGCATGTCATCGGTCCGTTTCATTTGCGGAACAGGCGACCTGCACAAGAAACTGGAGAAGAAAATTGCTGACTTCTTCGGCACTGAAGACACAATACTGTATGCTGCCTGCTTCGATGCCAACGGTGGCGTCTTTGAACCGCTGCTCACAAGTGACGATGCAATCATAAGTGACTCGCTGAACCATGCCTCAATAATTGACGGCGTAAGACTTTGCAAGGCAAACCGTTACAGGTACGAGAATGCTGACATGGATGACCTTGAGGCGCAGCTGCAGCAGGCCCAGGAGCACCGCTTCAGGCTGATAGTCACTGACGGCGTCTTCTCAATGGACGGGAATGTAGCCCCCCTTGGAAAAATATACGAGCTGGCAAGCAAATACAATGCGATGGTGATGGTTGATGAGTCGCACTCTGCCGGCGTTGTGGGTGAGACCGGCCGCGGCGTAACCGAGCTATACAATCTCCGCGGAAAGATCGAGATTATCACCGGTACGCTCGGTAAGGCTTTCGGCGGGGCCATCGGGGGCTTCACAACCGGCAAAAGGGAAATCATCGAGATGCTGCGCCAGCGTTCAAGACCCTACCTCTTCTCCAACTCCATCCCGCCCCTCGTGGCCGCGGCCGGACTGAAGATGATTGAGATGATGACCGAAACCAACGAACTGCAGGACCGGCTCCATCACAACACAAAATACTTCATGGAGAAGATGCTTAAGGCGGGCTTTGACATTAAACCAACCCAGTCAGCCATCTGCGCAGTGATGCTCTATGACGCCAAACTGTCACAGGAGCTGGCTTCCAGGCTTCTCAATGAAGGCATATATGTGATCGGATTCTACTACCCCGTGGTTCCAAAGGGACAGGCGCGCATCAGGGTGCAGCTCTCTGCAGCCCACGAGACGGTACACCTTGACAAGGCCATAGCTGCTTTTACCAAAGTGGGGAAGGAACTGGGTATCCTCAAATAGCCGGGTTTACCAAAATCGGCAAGGAACCCGGGGTTCAGAAATTGCCCCCGATTCCATAGTTTAAAAATCTGTCAAAAGAGGAGGTGGAACTAAATTCACCTCCTCTTTTCTTGTTTTTTTTAGATATTTTCTTATATTTACTTAAAATCGCTGAAATGTTACAATCGTTGAGCCTGCGGAAGGCATTCAGAACCGTAATGTTTCTCATGGCCTGTTTCGTGATGACAGGTTGCTACACCCTGAAGACCGTATCCACAACCACAATCCCGTCAAAAACGGAAGCCCTTATTATCCACGCCGATGAAAACAGCTGGACAGTCGTAAATTATTCCATCGCTGACAACTTCCTGTCAGCACAGATCAGCCCTGATACGGTGAAGTTTAAAAAAGCAAGGACCGTTCACATATACGCAGCCCCTGTATCAGCAGTCAGGATTGAAGGGACAACACTTACAGTTCCGTTAACCAATGTCGGCAAGGTAGACTATTATGCCTTAAACTTCCTGGAAACTGCAGCACTTCTGGGAGGAGGGGCATATCTGCTTATATCAATGATTGTTGGTGCACTGCAATGAAAATGGTGCCGGTAATCCGACCAGCCTGATATACTGAAAACTCTCAGCAGAATTAACATTCAAAAAGAGCAAAATGCGAAAATTCAACAGATTTCAGAAGACACTGGCATGGGTCCTGTCTTTCCTGGTGATCCTCCAGTTCTCCGGATGTTATACTGTGAAGAAGATGCCTCGTAGCGAACTTGGATACAGTGACCGGAAGTACTATTATATCCACGGACAGAACACCTCTTATCAGATTACAGGTACATCTCTTTCCGACGGAGTTCTTTCGGGAAGGATTGCCGGCGTGACGGAGACCCCGGAGAAAGGACAGGTGATACACATTTATGTAGCTCCTGATTCTGCTGTCCGGGTGAACGGCGACGTTATCAGCATCTCCTCAGCCAACATTGCAAAAATGGAAATCGCTGACATCGATGTCGGGAGGACATTATTTGCAGCTGCAGGAGTCGCATACGGTGTTATGATGATAGTTGCCATTATTGTTCTTCTGACCAAGGAGATGTCATGCCCCTTCGTTTACAGTGAGACCGGCACAGACATCAGCATGGAGGGAGAAATATACAGCGGTGCAACGGCAGTGCCGATTGAAAGGGATGACTATCTCAGGCTGAAGTCGATAAAGCCTGTGGATGAAATGTATTCTATAAGGATTACAAATGAAGTAAAGGAGATCCAGAACACCAACCTTGCCGAACTGCTGGTCTTTGATCATCCGCGTGATGTGGAGGTCCTTGTTGACAAATACGGCATTGCCCATTCTGTAAAGGACATCAGGCAACCTGTCATTGCTTCCAATGCCTACGGGAGGTCACTTAAGGGTGAGCTTTCCAACTGTGATAACGCAAGATACTTCAGCGAAATCCGGAATGACGATCTTCTTCTTGACACAATAAACCTTTCATTTGACAGGCCGCAGAACAGCTCCAGGGCAAAGCTGGTAATATCAGCAAAAAACACTATGTGGCTTGATTACATGTTCGGGCGGCTTTCAGATATGTTCGGTAACAGGTATGACGAATGGGTCAGGATAAGAAACAAAAGGTCACGCGAGTACCTGCAGCAGTGGTCGCTGGATCAGGGTATACCACTGGCTGTTTACCTTGAAACTGCTACCGGACTTGAATTCGTTGATTATTTCAATGTGCCCGGCCCGGCCAGGGACAAGAGGGATATCCTTAATATTGATCTTTCCGGAGTAACCGGAGACAGGGTGAATTTAAAGCTTGTCTCGGGGGTAATGTTCTGGGATTTTGATTATGCAGGGATGGACTTCTCCGAAGATATTAAAATGGCCCGAACCTCAGTCCCTCTTAATAATGCTGCAGATGAAACAGGGAAAGACGTTGCTTCACTTCTTCTCCGTGATGATGACAGGTACCTGGTACAGCCTGACCTCAATAATGAGGCACGCCTGAACTTTAAGGTACCGCCGCAGGCACCCGGAACCGAAAGATCAGTCTTCCTCCACAGCAAAGGCAACTACCAGCCTGTCCGCGATGCCGGAGGCAAACCGGATATGGACCTGCTTGTCAGTATGCGCAGGCCGGGAATGTTCATCAGGTTTACCAAGGACCACTTCTTGAAGTACTATTCTGATCGCAATTGAAAAGCGACGGCATAGTGAAAAAAATATATTTTTTTATCCTTTCCATTTATTAATAGGTATAGGCAAGGTTTAAAAAATTAAAAAAAGTGTGGCTTCCCCTTGCTTTTTTAAAATATTGGTTATTTTTGCCAACCATAAATGAGATCATGAACCACACTTCACTGTTTATTATTGCCCTGTTTATTCTCATCGCCATAAGCGGATGACCGGGGAGTAGTATATAGTGAGGAAAAAAGTATATGAAAGCTTCCCGGGGAACCGGGAAGCTTTTTTTTTCAAATGCATCAGTGATGAAGATAGAACTGAAAAGCCGGCAGACGATGAATGGCAGAACGATGGCCGGTGCCAGGAGTCTCTGGCGCGCAAACGGGATGAAGGAAGATCAGTTTGGCAAGCCGGTGATTGCTGTTGTCAACTCATTCTCTCAGTTCGTTCCGGGTCATGTTCACCTGCAACAGGCAGGCCGCCTGATCAGGGAAGAGCTTGACCGGATGGGTCTCTTTGCAGCCGAGTTCAATACAATAGCCATCGATGACGGAATTGCCATGGGACACGGAGGCATGCTTTACTCCCTGCCCTCGCGCGACCTGATTGCTGACAGTGTAGAGTATGTCTGCAATGCTCACCGTGCAGACGCGATGATTTGCATCAGCAACTGCGACAAGATCACCCCTGGTATGCTGATGGCTGCGATGCGGCTGAATATTCCGGCGCTGTTTGTATCAGGCGGGCCGATGGAAGCAGGTATTTCGGCCGGTAAGGCTGTTGACCTGATTGATACAATGGTGGCAGCGGCAGATGACTCGGTCACCGGTGAAAAGCTCCTTGAACTTGAGAGATCATCATGTCCCTCCTGCGGTTCATGCTCCGGAATGTTCACTGCCAACTCCATGAACTGCCTTGCCGAGGCACTGGGACTGGCATTGCCCGGCAACGGCACTGTGCTGGCTACACACTCCGCA
>JAKAXP010000116.1 GCA_021816545.1 Bacteroidota bacterium | reverse complement strand
GTTGCCAACCGGTACAACCTTTATTACACGTGAGCCGTTATAATCGGGGTTCGGACCAACCGTGAGCTCAACAATCTTTCCGTCAGTGTTCTCCAGGAAGCTGTGAATGTTTTTATCTGCCGTCAGATCGCGGCCGTCAATTGCAAGGATATATTCACCGGTTTTCACATTGAGTCCTGGTTCGGTGAGCGGTGACCTTAGATCCGGATTCCAGTTAAGGCCGCCGTAGATCTTTTTCAGCCTGTACCTGTTGTTCTCCAGCGAGAAGTCTGCACCGAGGAGTCCTCCGCCAACCCTCGCGGGGTTGTTCAGCCTGTCACCTCCGCCAACCCTGTGATGGCCTACTCCGAGCTCGCTGCACATCCACTGTATCACCCTGTTGAGATCGCTCCGGCAGGTAAGGTGGGGGAGGAACTGTGAATACTTCTCCTTCATTGCCTTCCAGTCAGCACCGTGCATTCCCGGATCATAGAAATAGTCGCGGTTGATCCTCCATGCCTCATCAAATATCTGCGGCCATTCAGAAGCCGGGTCAATCCTGACAGACAGTGCACCGGTATTGAGGATGCCCTTGCCCGGCTCCGGTTTTCGGCCTGCTGCTGTTATACCGAAGGTCTGCCCCTTAACATAAAGCATCTTTTTTGCGTCAGCTGAGACAAGGTATGTATCAAGCTCCATCACCTCCTCGTCCTTCCTGTCAGCAAGGCTGTATTTATGAAGAACAGACTTTTCTCCCTCGTCACCGGCTATGTAAAGGATTTCACCCTTTCCTGCAACACCAAGTTCCCTGTAGCTGCCGGCAGAAACGGGCACGCTGACAATCCTGTCCTGCAACCCGTCTGTCTCGATCCTGGGAAGATCGCTCTTTTCAGCGACAGGAGCTTTTGCCGCAACCTTTGATGCACCTTTCGCAGATCCTTTTTCAGGGGCGGGTGCAGCAGTCTTTTCAGCATCAGCCTTGTCTTCAGTTCCCTTCTCCTCATCGCTCTCCTTTACAAACGGGGAAAGGATATCCTTTCTCAGGGTTACGAGGTATATCGAGCTGGTCATCCGCATGTCGGCACTTGACAGGTCGAACCAGTTTATTACCGGGCCTGCGTCAGTTGAGGCCAGGAAATATAAATAGTCCCCGCTGGGATCAAAGACAGGATCTGTGGCGTCACTCAGCCCGTCAGTGACGGGAAATGATTTCTGCTGGTCAACCGAGTAGAGGCAAACCACCCTGAAGAAGCTGTTCAGCATCCTGGTGTAGACAATCCATTTCGAGTCTGATGACCAGTCGCCGTGCATCTCCCTGAACGGTCCCGGGAAATACATCTCATCTGTATCAATCTTCTTTATTGATGTGGACGCGATGTCAAGGAGCCAGAGATTCCTGCCGTTGTCGGTGAAGGTTATCTTCTTGCTGTCAGGTGACCACTCAGGGAAGGCATAGAATCCTGTCCCCGGCAGTTTGAACACCTTAGGTTCCCCTTTGCCGTCCTGGGATTTGAGTTGAAGTGTGTATTCACCCGTAGCGTCGGAAAAATATGCAATGGTTTTGCCGTCAGGTGACCATGAGGGATATTTCTCATGTACACCTGTTGTCTGGGTGATGTTCCTCGGGTCTCCCTTTTCTGCGGGCAGGGTGATTATCTCTCCCCTGTATCCGAAGACGGCGCGGCTTCCCGTTGGTGAGATGTAGGCGCTGCGGATGTATCCGGCTCCCTGGAGGTATCGCGGCCGGAGCTCAAGCAGGTCGGCGGCAATTGATACTTTCAGTTTCTTCGTTTCGCCGGAGGCGATATCAAACCTGTGAAGGTATCCTGCCTGTTCGAGGATGACAGTTCCTTGAGTGCCTGATGCCTTCAGCACCGGGAAGTCGGTGAAGTACGTATGCTGCTTAAGGTCACCGCCGGTTCCGTTGCATGAGAAGAGGTTGAATTCGCCGTTGCGGTCACTCAGGAAATATATCCTGTCACCCAGCCACATCGGGTCAGTGTCATTGCACCCCTCAACAGGTTTCGGCACCTTTATGACTGAGCGGTCGGCAAAGGTGTAGAGCCAGATTGTCGAGATTGTCCCGCCCCTGTAGTTTTTCCACTGGGCATGTGCCGGAGCTATCGGGGTGTAAGCCATCCTGCTTCCATCGGGTGACCAGGATGCATAATATGCGTTGGGTATCTCGAGCTTCTCAGGGTATCCGCCGTCTGTCCCCACAGTGAAGAGCTGTGAGTACCTCCCGGTAAATACTGACCTTTGCGAAATGAAGAGGACCTTCTTCCCGTCAGGTGTGAAGCCTCTTGCCGCATCACCACCCGGATGCCAGGTAAGCCTCCGGGGCACACCCCCCGTCACGGGTACCACGAAAACATCCGTGTTTCCGTCATACTGGGCGCTGAAGGCAATCAGGCCGCCGTCAGGGGAGAAGCATGGTTCGCCTTCAATCCCTTCATCCACGGTCAGCCTCCTGGGATTGCTTCCGTCAGCATTCATCACCCAGAGATCCTCCGCATAGATGAATGCGATGTGTGACTTGCTCACAGCAGGCTGCGACAGCATCCTGGTATCGGATGTATCAATGCCTCTCAGAGTTCCGCCTGCGCTTAAGAAGAGCGCTGCAAAAATCAATGCTGCAGAAAAATTTCTTTTCATGATTATTTGTTTTTTCTGAAGGTATTCGTTGCGTTTGCCTGTGCCTTCGGGGTGATCACAAGGTCATTGATGCACACGTGGTCAGGAAGGGATGCACAGTAATGAATCACACCTGCAATATCTTCCCCCGTAAGGGGTTCAACACCTTTGTAAACCGAGGCAGCCCGTTCTGCGTCTCCCCTGAAGCGGACAAGAGAGAACTCGGTCTCCACCATTCCAGGCGCTACATTGGTAACCTTGATGCCGTGTTTGAGAAGGTCAATGCGCATGCCTCTTGAAAGAGCGTCAACGGCATGCTTTGATGCACAGTAGACGGCACCGTTCTCATAAACCTCCTTGCCTGCAATTGAGGCAATATTGAAGATATGTCCCGAGCCCCTGTTGACCATCATCGGGGATATCACCCTGGTGACGTACAGCAGTCCCTTTACATTGGTGTCCACCATCCTGTCCCAGTCATCAGTGTCCCCTTCGTCTATATGGCTAAGTCCGGCAGCCAGACCAGCGTTGTTTACGAGTATGTCAATCTGCCTCCATTCCTCCGGCAACTGTCCCAGGTTGTTCTCTACTTCCTGCCTCACCCTTACATCAAAACAGAGTGTCAGTACCTCAGTCCCGTAGGTGCTTCTCAGATGGTTTGCCAGTTCATCGAGTCTCTCTTTTCTTCTGCCTGTAATAATCAGCCTGTCAGATGATTGTGCAAATTTAACGGCAACGGCCTCACCAATTCCTGACGTTGCCCCGGTGATTAGAACTGTCTTTCTCATTTGGTATAACTCTTTTAGGAGTGGTAAATGTAAAAATATTAAGGGTATCTTTGCCGCCTGACCCGGAAATGATTCATTATACTGGCGAAAAGTCAGGAGAATTCCGGGCACTGATGCAGGAGAAAAAACAGCGGATATCAGATCTGGAATCAATGCATGACAAAACAATAAAGAACGGCCCTCCGGCAGAACAGGTGGAGAAGATGTTTGATTCAATATCAAAGCATTATGACCTTCTGAACCATCTTCTGTCGCTTGGCACTGACCGCCTGTGGCGAAGGAAAGCCGTCAGCAGGATAGGGAGCAGTTGCACACCTGTCAGGATACTTGACGTTGCCACCGGAACCGGAGACCTGGCCATCGAGGCTCTCAGTCTGGGTCCGGAGAAGATAACGGGGATAGATATAAGCACAAGCATGCTGGAGGAAGGGCGTCGTAAGCTCGAAAGGATGGGGCTGACTGATAGGATAGAACTGATGAAAGGTGATGCCTCCTCCATCGGTTTCGCCGAAGGCACTTTTGATGCAGTGATGTCAGCATTCGGGGTGCGCAACTTCGAAGACACCCTTGCCGGGCTCAAGGAGATGCACCGTGTGCTGAAACCTGGAGGAATGATAATGGTGCTTGAGTTCTCGAGACCTTCGTGGTTTCCACTCAAACAGATATACGGTTTTTATTTCAGACGCATCCTTCCGGGAATAGGAAGAAAGGTGTCCGGAGATCCCTCAGCATACACCTACCTGCCCGAGTCAGTGATGAAATTCCCTGACAATGAAGAATTTCTTGAAGTGCTCACGAGGGCAGGATTCACCCGGGCCGGGCAGGAGAAGCTTTCGGGAGGCATCGCAAGCATCTATACCGGATTCAGACCTTAGGCTGACCGGCACAATAAAACCTAAAAATCCCGTTCTATTAAACAGGACCCTTCAGAAGAGTGTATAAAAGAACTGCCATAATCTTACTTCTGCTTCTGATGCCATTTGTTCTGGTTGCCCAGAAGGCGAAGCCAAAAAACGACTCGAATTATGACGACAGGCTTCTCCATTTCGGCTTCAGCATGGGCATCAACACGATGGATTTTAACGTGAAGATGAAGAGTGACTCGGAACTGAATGCCGAGGTCATCTCCCTGAAGCCGGGTATCAATATCCAGATTGTAACAGACTACAGGCCGGCAACCTACCTTGATATCAGGTTCCTGCCCGGTGTTTCGTTCGGCCAGAGAACAATCAATTTCTATGACCAGGCAGGAACCAGGGTTTATGAAACCCAGATCGAATCTTCATTCCTTGAATTCCCCCTCTCACTGAAGGCCAAAGGTATGAGAATGAACAACTCCAGGCCATATATAATCGGGGGGATGAATTTCAGGTATGACCTTGCAGGGAAGAAGGAGTTTGAAAATCCCGGGGCAAACGGAGGAGCCAGTTATCTCAGGCTGAATAAGGCCGATCTCTACTATGAGGTCGGTGCCGGGATAGATTTTTACCTGCCTTATTTCAAACTCACAATCGAGGCGAAAATGTCAAACGGTCTTCGCGACGTGCTGAACTACAACGCCGAGTATCCCTACTACTTCAACGAGATAAGCTCACTGAGGTCACAGATGTGGGTACTTTCATTCCATTTTGAATAGTCATGCCGGTGGAGCTCAACCTGGTGCTGCCCCCTCAGGTAGCCTCCGATGAGGAAGCTCTGAGGAGATACCTCGAAAAGAAGAGCGGCATGCAGGATTTCTCTGTGCGTATAATCAGGCGCTCTGTTGATGCGCGCAAACCTGACATAAAGGTTAACCTTACGGTCCAGCTTCTGGCTTCCGGTGAGGTAGCCGAAAAGATTGATCCGTTCAGGGCTACCAATGTGTCCCGTGCACGGGAAGTGCTGATTGCAGGCAGCGGGCCGGCCGGGCTGTTTGCAGCGCTGGCGCTGATTGAGGCAGGACTTAAGCCTGTGATCATGGAACGGGGCAGGGAGGTGAGCGAGCGGAAGAGGGATGTGGCAGCCATCAGCAGGCAGCATATTGTTGACCCTGACTCAAACTACTGCTTTGGCGAGGGAGGGGCCGGCACCTTCTCCGACGGGAAACTCTATACAAGGTCAAAGAAGCGGGGTGATAACCGCCGTGTGCTGGAACTGCTGGTTCTCCACGGAGCTGACCCGGCCATTCTCTATGAGGCACATCCCCATCTTGGCACTGACAGGCTGCCGGGCATCATCGCCGCAATAAGAAATACAATCAGGGATGCCGGCGGTGATGTTCTGTTCGGCAAACGGATAACCGGAATAAGCATAAGCGGCGGTCGCTTCCGGGGTGTGACCGTCAATGGCAGCGAAAGCTACACTGCTGATGACCTCATACTTGCAACAGGCCATTCGGCACGCGACATACACGCTATCCTTGCAGGAGTAGGGGTGAGGCTTGCATTCAAACCGTTCGCCATGGGCGTCAGGGTTGAACATCCGCAGGAGCTTATTGACCGGATACAGTATCACGGGAAGCCTCGCGGAAACTATCTTCCCGCAGCTGCATACAATCTCGTCACCCAGGTTGACGGAAAGGGAGTTTACTCTTTCTGCATGTGCCCGGGAGGATTCATGGTGCCGTCAGCCACATCGCCGGGCGAGGTGGTGGTGAACGGCATGTCACCATCTCACCGTAACTCACGGTGGGCCAACAGCGGAATAGTGACCGAGATAAGTGAGGAAGATGCACTGCGTTATGGCAGCGGCCCGCTTGCCGGAACTGAATACCAGGCTTACCTCGAGAAGATGGCATGGAAGGAGGGAGGCATGAGCCAGCGCGCCCCGGCGCAGCGACTTACAGATTTCGTTGAGGGAAGAGCTTCATCAGGACTGCCTGAGGCATCTTATTTCCCCGGCCTGACACCCTCGCCCCTTCATGAGTGGCTCCCTGCGGATATTTCCGACAGGCTGAGGGAAGGATTAAGGGAGTTCGGCAAAAGGATGAAAGGATTTATTACAGGGGAAGCCCTTGTGGCCGCAGTGGAATCAAGGACCTCATCACCGGTAAGGATATTGCGTGAGCCGGAATCTCTTCATGCAGAGGGGATAGAAGGACTCTGGCCCACCGGTGAAGGTGCCGGTTATGCCGGAGGGATAGTATCATCGGCGGTGGACGGGATGCTGCTTGCAGCCAGGCTGCAAGCAGGCAGTAGGCATTAGGCAATAGGCAAGAGTGTTGACAATGCATCAAGTAACTGTATGATTAGCAGTAACTTCACTACTGCCTACTGCCTACTGCCTATTGCCTGTTCCCCCTGCGAAAGAATTCCGAGCACACTATAGCAGTAGCCATGCTGACATTCAGCGACTCCAGTCCGGCCACCGGTTTTCCCGGTCCGGGGATGGTGATGCGGTTGGTTACATGTCGGAGCAGAGCCTCGCTGATCCCCCTCGACTCATTCCCGAAAAGAATAATTCCTTCCCTGCCCAGATCGCTCTCATATACTGATGTGCTGTCCATTACAGTACCGTATACGGGAATGCCCTCTCCGGCTGCTTTCTCGAGCAGTCCGTCAAGCGGCATGTACCATACACTGACGTGCATGAATGCTCCCATTGTGGCCTGGATTACCTTCGGGTTGTAAAAATCCACAGAGTCAGGAGAACAAATTATGTTTTCAATTCCAAACCAGGCAGCAATACGGATTATTGTACCGAGGTTGCCGGGATCCTGCACGCACTCCAGTGCCGGCGTGAGCCTGCCGCGCAGGATCCCTTCGCTGAAATACCCCTTTTTCATCGGTGCTACGGCAAGTACGTTGTGAGGTGTCCTGAGGGAGCTTATCCGCCTCAGCTCGTCATAGCTCACAGTAACGATCTCGTCCGCGCCCGTTATTACCGAATCCGGTTCGCCGTCAATCCATTCGGGCTTGCCCGCCAACAGCGCAACCCTGTTGCCGGCAAGGATAAACTCCCTGACCAGCTTGTCGCCTTCGATGACAAACATG
>JAKAXP010000115.1 GCA_021816545.1 Bacteroidota bacterium | reverse complement strand
AGAATTTCCAGCATTACAATGTCATTTTCCGCCTTGGGTATCATGTATGTTGAATATACCCCGGCAAATGGCTGAAAATGGGAATCTTCCAGCAGGCTGGAAGAGCGTATTGCCACCGGTCCGCTGATGATTGATATAAACACCAGCAGATCCTTGTGTATCCTGAAGGGGAGCCTTGCCTTTACGAAGGTATCGAGTATCTCCCTGTCACTTCTTTCCGAAAGGCTGATCCCGTACAGGTTGTTCTCGGCCATGAATTCATCAAAGATGTCTGTACTGAGGACAACAGTTCGCGGGATAGAGACAGCGGTGTTTTCAAACAATTCCGAGAGCTCGAATTTCTTGATAATATGGTCAAGAAAAGCAAGGCCGCGGGCTTTGCCACCCATTGATCCCTCCCCTATACGGGTGAAGGTAAGGTATTCATCGAAGTGCTCACGGTAAAAGTCGGCGATAATACCATGGCCTTTGCTTCGTCTGAAACTGGCGATTGTATCAAATATGAAACGCCTGGCCTGGTCAAGGCTGGAAAAATCATCCAGGTGTATCTCCTTCAGGAATTCTGCCAGTGAAAAAAGAGCACGGGCGTAAAGCCATTTTGACAGGTGATTCCTTGAAAGGTGATACTTAAGGGAGTTATCAGGAATTTCAAACAGTTTGCGCTGAAATGTCTGCAGGTCTGATATTCGTGCAATTTCCGCCCCGCTTTCCGGGTCAGTGAAAACGAAATCACCGAACGAAAAATTCTTCTTGAGAAGGCTCTCAAGTTCTCCGGCAAGTGAAACAGAGTTGCTGTCTATAAAGGCATTCCCGTATTCGGGGACAAGCTGTTCATTATCAGTTCCGGAAGAGTGGATAATAATCGGGATATTGGCATCATACTCCCTTACAAGCCTGAAGAGATCCATGAAGTTACCTCTCTTCCTCTTCTCGTTCTGATACTGGTCGACATCACTGATCACCCCCAGCAACTGCATTTTGTGCTTTTCAAACAGGGCTACCGCCTCCCCGTAACCGGTGGCAAGAAGTATCTTGGGTCTGCCTCTCATCTGCATCATTTTCTGATGCTCATTTAGACCCTCGATCATGTATTGCCGTGACTGCTCAAGGATAATTGTATAGATGTGGCGCAGAAATACCGATGCGAGCCTGACGGAGCTCTCAACCAGGAGGATTGCCTGAACTCCCTCATGGATGGCATCTTCGTCGACGTTCAGTCTGTCTTCAACCAGGCTGATGATTGGAAGAAGTATATTTGTACTCCCCAGCCAGTTGAAGACATAATCTATGCATGACATCTCGCCGCTGTCAAGTCTCAGTGCGGTCTCACGGGAGACCGGGGCAAGGATCACAATTGGTATTCCGGGCCAGCTTTTTTTTATCTTCAGCGAGAGATCGAAAGGGTCCATATCGCTGATACTAAGCATATTTATGACGAGGTCTATTTTACCTCCGCCAAGTTTATCCAGGGCTTCTGCAGCAGATGTGGCATGGATAAACTGGGGCGGATAGCGGAGGTTAAATGAGACATAGTCATTGAAGACCTTCTCGTCAATTTTTCCGTCCTCCTCCATAATGAAGGCATCGTACCTGCTGCAGATGAGAAGGACGTACCTGACCCTCTTCTGCATCAGAAGCTCGAAGGAGGTCTCTCTGAAGATATTTTTCACGGGTTATACCACTCCCTGGGCCAGCATGGCCTCAGCCACCTTGACGAAACCGCCTATATTGGCT
Source organism: Bacteroidota bacterium (assembly GCA_021816545.1). Classification (GTDB taxonomy): domain Bacteria; phylum Bacteroidota; class Bacteroidia; order Bacteroidales; family VadinHA17; genus SR-FBR-E99. Next base: position 5,674 of record JAKAXP010000115.1, on the reverse strand, counting down.
CCGTTCACATAGTTTATGAACCCGTCTTTTTGGGTTCCGTACTTCACGCATGTGGCATGGATCTCTTTCATTATCCTGTGGAGGCGGGTATCAACTTCTTCGCGTGACCAGGAGAGTCGCATTGAGTTTTGAGTCATCTCCAGGCCTGATGTTGCAACTCCTCCTGCATTTGCAGCCTTGCCGGGGCCGAAAAGAATCTTATGATGGAGGAATACGTTGACAGCATCAGGTGTTGACGGCATGTTTGCTCCTTCCGATACCACGAAACAACCGTTTTTAACCAGTGTTTCTGCATCAGCCCCTGATATTTCATTCTGTGTTGCGGAGGGAAGGGCAACCTGGCACGGGACATCCCACGGTGTTGATTTGCCTTCAACATATTTGCAGCCGTATTTCTCGGCATATTCCTTTATCCGTCCTCTTTTTACATTCTTAAGGTTTTTAACGAATGCAAGTTTCTCTTCGTTTATTCCGTCAGGGTCATGGATATATCCGTTAGAGTCAGACATTGTAACAACCTTGGCACCCATCTGGATTGCTTTTTCTGCTGCAAACTGAGCAACGTTACCGGATCCTGAAACGGAGCAGATCTTGCCCCTGAGGCTGTCACCCCTTGTATTCAGCATTTCCTCGGCAAAATAAACCTGGCCATAGCCTGTAGCTTCGAGCCGTATAAGACTGCCTCCCCATTCAAGACCCTTACCGGTAAGTACACCGGTGAATTCATTGCGGAGTCTCTTATATTGTCCGAAAAGGAATCCTATTTCTCTTCCCCCGACACCAATATCACCTGCAGGAACATCTGTGTCAGCACCCACATGCCTGAACAATTCGCTCATAAATGACTGACAGAATCGCATGACCTCGTGGTCACTCTTTTCCTTGGGGTCAAAGTCTGATCCCCCTTTTCCTCCTCCCATCGGAAGTGTGGTGAGGCTGTTTTTCAGAACCTGCTCAAAGGCAAGGAATTTCAGGATACCCAGGTTCACGGTAGGATGAAATCTCAGGCCTCCCTTATAAGGACCGATGGCGCTGTTCATCTCTATCCGGTATCCCTTGTTGATCTGGATTTCGCCTTTGTCATCAACCCACGGGACCCTGAAAAGAATGACCCTTTCAGGTTCGGCCATCCTCTCCAGTATCTTTGCAGATTTGTACTTGGGATTCTCCAGGATAAAAGGCATAAGTGACTCTGCAACTTCTCTCACTGCCTGGTGAAATTCTACCTCACCGGGGTTTTTGGCGATGATCCTCGCCATGAATTCATCAACATGATTGGACATAACAGTAGGGTTTTAAAGGGTTATGGGTACTTCGGATAATTTCAATAAATTTCCATAATTCAAGTCTATCTTCAAAATATATTCAGCTTTTTTTTAACTTTCATAATAAATTGTTTAAAGAACCGCAGGGGAGCGGTGGCACTAATCCGGGATGGAGGATATTTCTAGATTACAAAAGGAAATGCAAAAACTCCTGGCGGAAAAAATCCAGAGCCAGAAGGGGCTTTCCATTATCTATGCCATAAACCGAATCATCAGCAAGAAGAGGCCTGTCAGTGAAACGCTTTCTGAAATTGCAAGGGAGATTCCAAAGGGTTGGCAATACTCGGAATATGCTTATGTACGTATCAAGTTTGACGGTCATGAGTACCGTCCTTCAAACTTCCGTGAAACGCGATGGATACAGAAACAGATCTTTGAGACTTTTGACAAGAAGTGGGGAGCAATAGATGTATTTTATACCAAGCAATTTCCAAAGGCTGATGAGGGTCCTTTCCTTCATGAAGAAAGACAGCTGCTTGAAAACATAGCCACAATAATCAGCAATTATCTTAATTCCCTGATTGCATCAGACCTGCCCCTTGGATCTGAACAGGATACGGCAATCACCTTTGAACGCACCCGCAGGATCAGCGAGGAGAGGAATATTGATGATGCTCTTTTCCAGATTTGCAGGAATATGCCCAGGTCATGGCAGTTCCCTGATTATGCTGTGGCCCGTATTGAATATGACGGAAAGGAGTACCTCAGTTCAGACAAGGATTACTCTGACCATGAGTGGAGTATAAGGGAGGACTTTACAACCATTGACCGCAAATCCGGAACCATAGAGTTCTTTTATCTCCGGGGATTCCCGGCTACCTACCGCGAAACCCACAGGGATTCGGAAAAGGAACTTCTCTGGAACATGGCAAACCTGATAACCGGATTTATCAACATTATCAAGGGGAATGAGATCAGGCAGCCTTCTGACAGGGAAGAGAAGCAAAACGAAGACGCAAAGACCAATAACCGCATTTTTTCTTGCATCAATGAAATCTCCAAAAGCCTCAGAAACGGCCACTCACTTGAAACCACATTCTCGGAAATCATTGAACTGATTCCGATGGCTTTCCGGTTCCCGGAGCATATAGTATGTCTGATTACCTATGATAATGCGGAGTACCGGTCACGCGGATACAGGGAAACTCCCGGATTCCTGGAAGCGTCATTCAAGACGATTTCACTTAAAAGCGGATCCGTCAGGATCAGCTATACCGGAGAAGAATCAGCCGTAGGGGAAGCGCCGTTTCTGGAGGAGGAGAAACAGTTTTCCGAGACCCTTGCCCTCCTTATTTCCGGTTTCATTAACCTGATTCACGGCCTTGATTCCGTCATCGCCACCCAGGCGGGGCTGAAGGAGATCCTGTATGAGAAAACAGAACGCCTTAAAGAGCTGTCGTGTATTAACCAGACAACCTCAATACTTCAGTCAGAGAAGTCGGTTGAAAATGCCCTGAAGCGTATTGTGTACATCCTTCCCGATGCCTGGCAGTACCCTGAATATACGGTTGCGAGGATCAGTTTTGACGGCAAGGAATATATGTCACCTGAATTCATTGTGACCAAATGGAGACAGAGGCAGCCATTCCTTACCATTGATGACAAATTCGGCGAGGTTGAGATTTACTACAGGAAGGAATTTCCGGATATTGATGAAGGGCCCTTCATGAAGGAGGAGCGTGACCTGATAAACAACATTGCCACACTTATCTGCAATTACCTGAATACTGTTCAGGGTGAGGTGGCTATTAAGAAATACCGGTCAGATGAGGAGCTGAAGCAGAAATATGAGGCTGCAAGGGATTTCCTTTTAAACAAAAGAAAACTGTTGCAGAACTTCCTTGAGAAGAACAACTATGACCGTGATATCTTCCATGACCTGATGAAGTTCAAGGTCAGGGAGATTCTTATCATCTCAAACCTTTATGATGCCTACAGCCTCGAGCGTGAGGGCAAATTCTCCGATTACATTCTCGGTGTCTATTATCAGCTGAACCTTACCTCGATACCCAGGGTAACAGGAGTTTCCTCATTTGAGGAAGCCTTTGAAAAGCTGTATTCAAGGCACTTCGATTTGATAATCATCATGGTGGGAATTGACAGGAAGACCCCGATGGAGATTGCCGGCAGGCTAAAGTCACTTTACAAATACATCCCCATATATCTTCTTTTGAACAATAACCAGTATGTCGGTTTCTTCCAGGGAGAAAAGAGGCGAACCGGACTGATTGACAATGTCTTCGTCTGGAATGGTGACTCCAGGATATTTTTTGCGATGGTAAAACAGCTGGAAGACTATGTCAATGCCGACAATGACACGAAGGTTGGTTACAGCCGGATCATCCTGCTTGTGGAAGACTCGCCGAAGTATTATTCACGGTACATCCCGCTGCTGTATCATTGCGTCATGGAACAGACCAGGCGCATCATTGAAGACGTGAGCACAATGGATGAGCTTTACAAAGTTCTCCGTCTCAGGGTTCGGCCGAAAATCCTTATGGCTTCAAACTACGAGGAGGCGTTACAGATATTCGATAAATACAAGGAGTTCTTCCTTTGCCTGATTACTGATGTAAAGTTTGAGAAGAACTCAAAATTCGATGAGAAAGCCGGGTTTGAACTGGTAAGGTATGTCAAGTCGGAGATACCTGACCTGCCTACCATTATTCAGTCATCAGACCGCAGCAACGAAACCCTTGCAAAGGATCTCAACTGTGTGTTTATTCATAAGAACTCCGATACTCTTGCACAGGATATCAGGAATTTCATAAGCTACAACCTCGGTTTCGGTGATTTCATCTACCAGGACGGATCAGGAAGGACGATAGGCACGGCAAAGAACATGAATGAGTTCGAAATGCAGCTGCAGTCTATACCAACCGAGACTCTTCTCTATCATGCAAGCAGGAATCATTTTTCACTCTGGCTTACCGCAAGGGGAGAGATTCAGCTTGCCCGTGAGATTGCTCCCAAAAAAATAAGTGATTTCAATGACCCGGAGGGTCTTCGCGATTATCTGGTAAGGATCGTAAAACAGCTTAAGTATGAGAAGAACAAGGGAAAAATACTTGAGTTTGACGAAACCCTGATAACCGAAGAAAGCAATATCATACAGCTTTCCCCGGGATCACTCGGGGGAAAGGGACGCGGACTGGCCTTCATCCATACACTCATTTACAACTTTGATATCTCAGCTTATGTTCCCGGGATCAATATAAAAGCTCCCAGAACATTCATCATCGGGACAAATGAATTTGAGGATTTCCTGGACAATAACAGGCTAAGGGCAAGCATTTATTCCGAGACAAATTATGACAGGATCAAGGAGTTATTCATCAGGGGGAGGCTGACTCCGGTGCTTGAGAACAAACTGAGGATCATACTTGGGAAGATAAAGAAGCCGCTTGCCGTAAGATCATCGGGTCTGTTTGAGGACTCGCTCATGCAACCCTTCGCCGGTATTTTTGAGACCTTCCTGGTGCCCAACAGCAATGAGGATATTGAGGTTCGCATCAAGCAGCTTTCAGACGCCATTAAGCTTGTATATGCTTCAATTTATTCGGAGACGGCCCGGGGTTATATCAATGCCATAAATTACAAGATTGAAGAAGAGAAGATGGCTGTGATAATCCAGGAGGTTGTCGGAGAGCAGTATGAGAATTTCTATTATCCGCATATAAGCGGCGTAAGCCAGTCTTATAACTATTATCCTTATGGGTATATGCAGCCTGAAGACGGTTTTGCAGTGATAGCGGTCGGACTGGGCACATACGTTGTGGAAGGTGAAAAAGCCTTCCGGTTTTCGCCGAAATACCCAAACCTTGAAAACAATACCCCCAGGGATCAGTACATGAATTCGCAGGTGGAGTTTTTTGCAATTGACCTGAGGAAGAAGGATATCAATCTTCTTGAGGGCGATACAGTCGGGCTGGCACGTCTCAGTATAGAGGATTCGGAGCGACACGGGGTATTAAAGCACTGCGCATCTGTTTATTATGCTGAATCAAAAACCATCTACGCGGGACTTGACAGGCCCGGACCGAGGGTGGTCAATTTTGCTGACATTCTGAAGTATGATTACATTCCGCTTGCCAAATCGCTTGTTGAGATACTTGATATAGTCAAGGAAGCCCTTGGTACTCCTGTGGAGATAGAGTTTGCAATAGACCTTGAGAAGGACAGCAGCCACAAGGCCTCGTTTTATCTTTTGCAGATCAAGCCCATAATTGGTGCAGCTCTTGATTACGAGGTAAATATGGAAGGAATTGACCGTTCACACATACTTCTCTACACCGAGAAAAGTATGGGGAACGGTCTGATCAATGACATAAGGGATGTGATCTTTGTCG
>JAKAXP010000114.1 GCA_021816545.1 Bacteroidota bacterium | reverse complement strand
CATCGACAAAAGCGGTTGAGGATGCTGTAAGGGGAACTGGTGGTGAGGTGCTGATGTACAATGATTTTATCTGTGACGCACGGTACTCGAAGTGCTGCGGCGGTGCCACCGAACTCTTTGAGAACACCTGGGAGCCGGTGCATCATCCCTACCTTGCAAAGGTAATTGACGCCGGCAATGCAGCGCGTACAGCAGATACTGATCTGACAAACGAAACCAGCGCCGTTGAATGGATAAAGGAGAGTCCGCAGGCCTTCTGCAATACAACAGACGGTAAAATTCTCTCGCAGGTGCTGAACAACTATGACCAGGAGACCAATGATTTTTACCGATGGAAAGTTACGTACAGGCAGGATGAGCTGAGTGCTCTTGTCAGGGAAAGGACAGGAATTGACTTCGGAACCGTAACGGAAGTTGAACCGCTCACGAGGGGTACTTCAGGCCGCATTACAAGGCTCAGGATCACCGGTGACAGGAAAAGCATGGTCATCGGGAAGGAGCTTGAGATCAGGAAGGCTCTCTCGAAATCACACCTGTACAGCTCGGCGTTTTTTATTGAAAAGTCTGAGGATCAGGGGTTGACGTACTTTGTTCTGCACGGAGCCGGATGGGGCCACGGTGTCGGACTATGCCAGATCGGGGCTGCAGTGATGGGCGCCACCGGTTATACTTACAGGCAGATACTTTTTCACTATTTTACAGGCTCTGAAATAAATAAACTGTACTGAGATGAGAAAAGCAGCTGTTACCGTTCTCCTTGCCGTTCTTCCTGTGCTGGGTGCCAGGGCTGATTCATGGATAAGGATCAACCAGCTCGGTTACCTGCCCGGATCTGTCAAGGTGGCCGTGTATATTTCACAGGACCCCGGAGCTGAAAAATCCTTTACCGTTTATGATGCTCTTACAGAAAGGCCTGCTTTCAGGGGTACTGCCGAACCCGTCAGCGGAGCGGAGTGGGGAATGGCATCAGCCGCCAGGCTTGACTTCACAGGGCTGAAGACCCCCGGGGGATACTATATATTATATGGCCGCACGAAGTCGGAGACCTTCCGGATCGGAGACAATGTCTATGACGGTACTGCTGACTTCATCCTTAACTACATAAGGCAGCAGCGCTGCGGTTACAATCCTTTCCTGGCCGATACATGCCACAGGTACGACGGAATGATTGTTGACCACCCGACCCTCTCCGGCACGCCGATCGATGTCCGCGGCGGTTACCATGATGCAAGCGACCATCTGAGGTATACAGCAACCACATCCAATTCGGTGTACCAGATGATGTTCGCCTATATGAAGTCACCTGAAATCTACGGGGACACCCATGATGCTTCCGGCAATGCCGGAAGCAACGGTATCCCTGACATCCTTGACGAGGTCAAATGGGGCCTTGAATGGCTTCTCAAGATGAATCCTGACAGCGGAGTCATGTTCAACCAGGTTGCCGATGACCGTGACCACCAGGGCTTTCGGCTGCCTAACAAGGACAAGGCTGGTTACGGCCTCGGACCGTACAGGCCTGTCTATTTCGTGACCGGGAAGCCACAGGGGCTGGCATCGTTCAAGAACCGAACAGAAGGGGTTGCCTCCACTGCCGGGAAGTTTGCATCGGTCTTTGCAATGGGAGCAAAACTGTTTGCCCGGAGTGATCCGCAGTTTGCCGAAAAAATGGCATCAAGGGCAACCGATGCATTTGAATTTGCCCATACTGATCTCGGTGCAACACAGACAGCCTGCAACGTTTCCCCATACTTCTATGAGGAGGACAATTATGTTGATGACATGGAACTTGCCGCATGGGAGCTGTGGACCATCACCGGCAACAGGTATTACCTTGAGCAGGCAGACTACTGGGGTACACTGGAACCTTACACACCGTGGATAGAGAAAGACACGGCACGACATTACCAGTTCTATCCGTTTGTCAACCTTGGGCATGCCAACCTCGGGCTGTCAGCGCCGGAATATTCGGCAAAGTACCTCGACTTTATGCGCAGGGGACTGGAGACAATCAATTCCAGGAAGAAGGATGATCTCTTCCGGGTCAGGATACCATTTGTATGGTGTTCAAATAACTATGTAGCGGCAGCGCTCACTCAGTGCAGGCTCTACCGCGAAGCCACCGGTGACACCCGGTTTGATTATATGGAGGCTGCCATGCGCGACTGGCTGTTCGGGTGCAATCCGTGGGGCACCTCCATGATATGCGGCCTTCCGGCGGGAGGAGATTATCCCCTTTATCCGCACTCGGCAGTTACCGTTTTTCTCGGGAAGACCACAACCGGAGGCCTGGTTGACGGGCCGATAAACAAGGCAATACATGAGAACCTCAAGGGACTTAGCCTCCTCAGACCGGATCCCTATGCTGCCTTCCAGGGCGGAAGAACCGTTTACCATGATGATATCGGTGATTACAGTACCAATGAGCCTACCCTTGACGGAACAGCAAGCCTCAGCTATTACCTTTCAACCCTTGAGAAAGAGGGAAGGGCCGGGATGGCCAGGGAAGCAGGCGACATTTATGATACCCACGGGGCAATAATAAGGAGGGGAGCAGACAGCAGGAACATCTTCCTGGTCTTTTCTGCCGATGAATACGGTGAGGGCCTCGACCATATACTCAATGTGCTGGAAAGCAAGAATATAAAAGGGTCATTCTTCCTCACCGGGAATTTCCTCAGGAACAGGAATTTTGCCACGGAGGTAAAGCGCATGATCTCGGGAGGGCATTATGTAGGTCCGCATTCTGACGGCCACCTGCTGTATATCCCCTGGGAAAACCGCGATACCCTCCTGGTTACAAAACAGCAGTTCAATGATGACCTGAAGAAAAACATGGAAGCACTGAAAAATGCCGGGCTGAAGAAGGAAAGACCGCGATGGTTCCTCGCACCGTACGAATGGTACAACAACGCCATCAGCAGATGGAGTGAGGAGATGGGTATGAAGCTGGTAAACTTCACTCCAGGCACAGGTACCAACGCCGATTACACAACACCTGACATGGCCGGATACCGGTCGTCAGATTTTCTCATTCAGAAGCTGGCCTCCTTCGGCGAGAGTTCTCCCTATGGTCTCAACGGTGCAATAATCCTGATTCACCCTGGCACCGCTCCTGAGCGCACAGACAAACTCTGGTCCAGGCTCGGTGAGATAATTGACTATTATACTGCAAAAGGATATACATTCAACAGGTTATAGACTACCATGGAAGCACTGGAAAAAAACCGTTCGCCCTGGGCATGGATTCCCACCCTTTACCTTGCGGAAGGCCTGCCATATGTGGCGGTAAACATCGTATCGGTGATTATGTACAAGCGGATGGGCATTTCCAATGCCGACATAGCTCTGTATACAAGTCTCCTCTATCTTCCATGGGTCATCAAGCCTATCTGGAGTCCCCTTGTTGACCTTCTCAAAACAAAAAGGTGGTGGATAGTAATAACGCAGCTCGTTCTGGCCCTGGGTTTTGCAAGCGTTGCGCTTACGATACCGGCATCATTTTTTTTCAAGATCACCCTTGCATTCTTCTGGCTGCTTGCATTTGCCTCAGCCACTCATGACATAGCCGCTGACGGTTTTTACATGCTCGGCCTGAACACAAACCAGCAGGCAAAGTATGTGGGCATCCGCAGCACATTTTACAGGGTTGCAACAATCACCGGCCAGGGACTGCTCGTGATACTGGCAGGTTTCCTTGAAAGCTCCTCCGGCAGGGAGCCTGTCTCTTTATTTATTGAGGCCTCTCCCCGGTACTCAAAAACAGTGCTGCAGGTGCCACCTGCAGCGCAGGCTGTTCAGGGAGGTGACGAACTCTATTTTGTCCTTGGCAGTGATTCGCTTCAGATCAGCACACAGACAGTGGACAAGGACAGCCTGTCGGTTCTGCTTGATTCAGTCAGGACATCCAATATCCGCAACGGATTCTTTACCGTGGTTGAAAAGAAGGCAAAGGAGAAGGGGTGGTGGGCTGAAAGTGTTTCAGAGCCTTTCGGTGTCTGGATAAGGGATAATTTCGGTGAGAAGCGTGGCCCCGTTGCTGCGGTGACAGGAAGTGTTGCAGTTGTCCCCGTTATGATCTCCGGGAAACCGGAACACGGCAGGGAAATAGTTCTCAATACGGCCCTTAAAAAGGGAGACAAGAGCATAGCGCTTATCCAGGGAGAACACCTGGTCTTCAGCGAGACAAACTGGGACAAGCCCGCATACATGGTTTTCCAGGCTGACGCCAAGCTGAACAGTTACACCTCGGTGAACTATGTTGGTCTTTCAGGTAATATTCCAATGGCATGGACAGTGACGTTTTTCGTTCTGACAGGATTATTTCTTGTGTTCAGTTTCTATCACCGGTTTGTCCTGCCAAGACCTGACTCTGACAGACCTCATGAGGACCTTACAGCGTCTGACGTCCTGAAGGAATTTGGTGCAACATTTGCCTCCTTCTTCCGCAAACCCCAGGTGGGGGTTGCACTGTTCTTTATGCTTACATACCGTTTTGCCGAGGCCCAGTTGCTGAAGCTGATAAATCCGTTCCTGCTTGATCCCATTGACAAGGGAGGACTTGGGCTGACCACCGGGGAGGTCGGACTGGTGTACGGTACAGTCGGTATAATTGGCCTCACCCTCGGAGGAATCATTGGCGGAGTGGCAGCTGCCTGGGGAGGGCTGAGAAAATGGCTGTGGCCAATGACCCTGAGCATGCTGCTGACGGCAGCCACATTCCTGTATCTGAGCTTCACCCAGACTGACAACCTGCTGATTATCAATGTATGTGTCTTTATTGAGCAGTTTGGTTACGGCTTCGGTTTCACCGCATACATGCTTTACCTTATTTATTTCTCTGACGGAAAGTACAAGACGGCCCACTATGCAATCTGTACAGGGTTTATGGCACTTGGGATGATGCTGCCGGGAATGTTCGCCGGATGGCTTCAGGAGCAACTTGGCTACAACCATTTCTTCCTGTGGGTGATGATCTGCAGTGTGATTCCGCTGATTGCAGTTTCACTGCTTAAGATAGATCCTGCCTTCGGCAAGAAAACCGCCAGGCAGTAGTATAAACGGTCACGTCAGATGAAGAAGGAAATCATATTTGACAGTCTCGGGAAGGACCTAGAAGGGGATCTCTTCACTGATGATACGCAGCGGATCCTTTATGCCACCGATGCCTCTGCATACAGGGAGATACCGCTGGCTGTGACGAGGCCCGCATCGGTAAACGACATCAAAAGGATACTTGACTTTGCCCGCAGCAACGGAGGCTCGGTTATCCCCCGCGGAGCGGGAACCTCACTGGCAGGACAGGTAGTGGGCCCCGGAATAGTAATGGATATTTCGAGGCATCTCAACCGTATCCTGGAATTCAACCCGGAGGAGCGATGGGTGAAGGTGGAGCCGGGGGTGGTGCTGGCGGAGCTTAACAAATTCCTTGCGCCCCACAGGCTTCAGTTCGGGCCTGAAACCTCAACCGCCAACCGGTGTTGCATGGGCGGTATGCTTGGAAACAACTCCTGCGGCGCTCACTCAATCATTCATGGCAGCGTGAGGGATCATATACTTGAGGTTGATGCTGTTCTGTCTGACGGGTCTGAGGCACATTTCAGTGCACTGACGGCAGAGGAGTTCCGCGCGAAATGTGAAGGCAATCCTGAACTCCTGGAGACGAAGATCTACCGGAACCTGCGTGAAATACTATCCGATCCGCGGAATGCGGATGAGATCCGCAGGGAGTTCCCGCATCCCGCTCTGAGGAGGCGTAACAACGGCTATGCAATTGATGCCCTGCTTGAGACCGACCCCTTCACCGGTAACGGCGAAAAGATAAACATATGCAAGCTGCTTGCCGGCTCCGAGGGGACCCTTGCATTTACAGTCTCAATGAAGCTGAACCTCGTGCCTGTAACCGATGATGTCACTGGCCTTGTCTGTGCTCATTTCAACAGCCTGCAGGATGCCGTCAGGGCAAACATAATTGCGTTGAAACACCTTCCTGCGGCAGTTGAGCTTATTGACGACTATATACTCAACTGCACGAAGGACAACATTGAACAGAGTCGTAACAGGTTCTTCGTCAAGGGTGATCCTAAGGCCATACTGCTTATTGAGATCACCAGGCCTGCGGTGGCTGAGATTGAAGACACGGCGGCCGCCATGAAAAGAGACATGGCTGCTGCCGGCTACGGGTATCACTTCCCGCTTTTCACCGGGGCTGATGAGATGGCGAGGGTGTGGGAGCTGAGGAAGGCCGGGCTGGGCGTCCTGCTGAATATTCCCGGTCGCCGGAAGAGCGTCCAGGTAATTGAAGACACCGCTGTCCTGCCTGAATATTTTCCTGATTACCTGGCAGAAGCCACAGCAGTCCTTGATAAATACGGTCTCAGCTGTGCCTATTATGCCCACATCGCCACAGGTGAGCTTCACCTCAGCCCTCTGCTTGACCTTAAGGATCCGGATGATATCAGGACCTTTCACGGTTTGGCCGGGGATATTGCAGGGCTTGTCAAAAAATACCGGGGTTCACTCAGCGGTGAACACGGCGACGGCAGGCTCCGCGGTGAGTTCATCCCGCTGATGCTCGGGCCTCGTAACTATGCACTTCTCAGAGAAATCAAGAAAACCTGGGATCCGCACGGGCTGTTCAACCCGGGCAAGATTACAGATACACCACCTATAACCGAAAACCTGAGGTATCCGGCAGGGGAGAGACGGCGCTTTCCGGGGAAGGTCTTTGACTTCCCTGAGGAGGAGGGGATCCTTTATGCGGCGGAGAAATGCAGCGGTTCGGCCGACTGCCGCAAGAGCTCACTTATCGGAGGCACCATGTGTCCAACCTTCATGGCAACGCGTGATGAGGACAAATCGACCCGCGCCCGTGCGAACATCCTTCGTGAATTCCTGACAAGGTCAGCGAAGAAGGAAAAGTTCGACCATGAAGAGATCTACAGGGTGATGGATCTCTGCCTTTCATGCAAAGCCTGCAAGTCAGAGTGTCCGTCAAATGTGGATGTTGCGAAGCTGAAGGCTGAGTTCCTTCAGCACTACTATGACATTCACCATGTTCCTTTCCGTGCATGGCTGATTGCGTGGCTGCCCCGGCTTTATGCCCCGGGTATGATGATGAGACCTCTGACAAACTTCATCACCGGTACCTCTCTCTTCAAGAGGATGATCGGTTTCTCTGTCAGGCGTCCGATACCGGCTCTCTCACCGGTGACCCTCAGGGCCTGGGAGAGGAGACACAGAAGGAATAAGGGGAAAACCGGTGCTGTCACCGGAGCAGACAGTGCAGGCAACGCCGCCCTGTCACCCGACGCAAATGGCTTGATTAGCTCAAAGGGAACCGTCTTTCTCTTTGCCGATGAGTTTACAAATTACAATGAGAGTGACATCGGCATTAAGGCGGTAATGCTGCTTGAGCGCCTCGGGTATGAGGTTATAATTCCGCGCCACATTGA
>JAKAXP010000113.1 GCA_021816545.1 Bacteroidota bacterium | reverse complement strand
GGCCATGATTATATCAGCCCCTATCGCCCTCTGTATGTCAATAACGCATTCAGGGGTGAAGAGATGCTTTGACCCGTCTATATGCGACCTGAAGATGGCACCCTCCTCGGTGAGCTTGCGGTTTGCTGCCAGGGAAAAGACCTGGTAACCGCCGCTGTCGGTCAGCACCGCCCGGTCCCATGCCATGAAGCTGTGAACCCCGCCTGCCTGCCTGATAATGTCAGTGCCCGGACGAAGGTACAGGTGATATGTGTTTGCAAGTATGACAGGCGCATCAATCTCCTGCCTGAGGTCGCGGTGAAAAACTCCCTTGACAGTTGCGGCAGTACCCACAGGCATGAAGACCGGCGTGGGTATGTCACCATGGGCGGTACGCAGGATGCCTGCCCTGGCCGATGTGGCTCCGTCTCTCTTCTCAATGGTGAACATCCGGTTCTCTGTGGTGGTCACAAAAGTAAGCTTTCTAAAGATGATTTTGAACAGGCGGTTATCAATTTGAGAATTCAGCAGCCTGATTGTTGAAAACATTATTGCAACCATTTTCCATTTCTTTATAATATTGCTGCCACAATATCACTTTCAATGATCCTTTCAACTGATACAACGCACCTTATACTTCTCGGGCTGCTCTTTGCCGCATTCATCGTACAGGCGTGGTACTGGCTCTTTTATTACAGGAGGGCCGCATTCGCGAAGCCGGCAAAGGCAGACGCAAAGATCTCCCTTCCTCCGCTTTCAGTTGTCATCTGCGCCCGCAACGAAGCCGAAAACCTGGCCAGATTCCTTCCCGATGTCCTGAAACAGGATTACCCTTCGTATGAGGTGGTAGTGGTCAACGACTGCTCTGAAGACGGCACCGACGATGTGCTCGGTTCGCTGGTGAAGCAGTACCCGCACCTCAGGGTATCAATGATCCAGAGGGATCCCGGCTTCACCCATACAAAGAAGCTGGCCATGCTCATCGGCATCAAGGCTGCGAAAAATGACCTGCTCGTATTCACCGACGCCGACTGCAGGCCGGCATCGCCCCGCTGGCTCCGTGAGGTGGCTGCTGCAGCAGGAAAGGAAAAGACAGACATAGTTATCGGTTACGGAGCCTATATGACTGAAAAGGGGCTGCTCAACAGCTATATCCGCTATGAGACCATGTTTATAGCCATGCAGTACTATGGCATGACACTGGCCGGCAAACCCTATATGGGAGTAGGCAGGAACCTGGCTTACAGAAAAACATTCTTCTTTGAAAAAGGGGGATTCGGACCTCATAACCACATAATGTCAGGTGATGATGACCTCTTCGTCAACCGTACTGCCACAGCTGACAACTGCAGCCTGATGCTGGCAGGGGATTCATTCACCTATTCCGTTGCTGCAAAAAGCCCCGGGGAATGGTTCAAGCAGAAAAGAAGACACCTTACCGCCGCAGCCTGGTATAAGAACGAAGACAAGATGCGCCTGTTCCTTGAGCCCTTCTCCAGGGTTACGTGGTACGGGCTGCTGATCACAATGCTTGTAATGCTCGCCTCATGGCCGGTGGTGGCATTCCTGGCTCTGGCGAGATTTGTAATGAGAGCCGTCATCCTCAAAAAGGCCTCAACCCTGTTCAATGAGCGGCAATTATGGTTTATTTCACTCTTTTTTGATATATTGGCGCCATTCTTAACGGCATTCCTTTACCTTACAAACAGAAGAAAGGGTAAAGGCAGGGAAACATGGAAGTAGAAACCGGCCTATCGGACAAAGCGCAGTATGACCTCAAGGTCATAGACCGTGCCCTTACCGGTGACAGCAGGGCATACGCCGAACTGCTTAACAGGTACCGTGACTCTGTCTACTATGTAATGCTGAGAATGGTAAGCAACCCTTCCGATGCAGAAGACCTTACGATTGAAGCATTCGGAAAGGCCTTCCATAACCTGGCTAAATACGTCCCGTCTCACGCCTTCAGTACCTGGCTGTTCAGAATTGCAACAAACAACTGCATCGACTTCATGAGGCGCAAGAGTCAGAGTCCCAGGCCATTTGACCAGGATGAGGGCGAGGAGGATGAGGTTGAGGCCACAGTGGCATCTGACATGATAGCCCCTGACGAACTGATGATAAACAGGGAGACAGCCGCCTCACTCAACAGGATCGTCAAGACCCTCAAGCCCCGTTACCGCCGCCTGATTGAACTCCGTTACTTCGAGGATTACTCCTATGAGGAGATCGCCAGCGAACTCAGCCTGCCGATTGGCACGGTGAAAGCGAGGCTCTTCAGGGCGAAAGTACTCATACTGAATATGGTCCAGAGCAAATCCAGCGGTATTTGACCACAACAGCCGAAAAATACTTCCCGCTTCTTACTCCTATCCAGCGCCGGCAGTTCTCACTGCTGCCCTCCCTTTACAGCGGGTGGAATGAAAAAATCAATGTCGTTTCCCGGAAGGACATTGAAAATTTTGAGGTAAACCATCTTCTTCATTCACTTGCAATTGCGCGGTTCATCAGCTTCAAGCCGGGAACCAGTGTCATTGATGTCGGTACCGGCGGGGGTTTGCCGGGAATACCCCTGGCCATTATTTTCCCCGAAGTGAAGTTCACCCTTGTTGATTCAATAGCCAAAAAAATAAAGGTGGCTTCGGAAATTGCCGCCGAAGCAGGCCTGGTTAACATCACAGCTGTTACTGCAAGGGCTGAAAGTCTGAAGGGTAAATACGATTTTGTGATCGGCAGGGCGGTGACAGAATCGGAACAGTTCGTAAGGCTGACGAGGCACCTGGTTTCTCCGCGGTCATTCAATGAAATAAAAAACGGCTGGATCCTGCTCAAGGGAGGCGACCTGGAGAATGAACTCAGTTCTTTCAGGGGTGCTGCAGAGGTTAAGTCTGTTAGCGACTGGTTCGAGGAGCCGTTCTTTGAAACCAAAAAGATAGTATACCTCCCGTATTGACTGCAAAAACAGCCCCTCCGCCGGCTGAATCATTCATCTTACGCACCTTCCGCCAGTCAAAAAGCAAAAAAAATATCCCCCACCCTTCTTTTTTACAAAAAATGACTACCTTTGCAGTCTTAAAAACCGGATAGTAAACAACGAAATATAACATCAGATGAAAAGGACATTTCAGCCATCGAGAAAGAAAAGGACAAACACTCACGGCTTCCGGAAGAGAATGTCAACTCCCAACGGCAAACGCGTTCTTGCCGCTCGCAGGGCCAAGGGCAGAAAGAAACTCACCGTTTCAGACGAGCTGGGCCACAAGGACTGACAGGCTGACCGACAATAAATAATTGCCGTCTTGATGAACAATTAAGACGGTTTTTTATTTCTGTAATGGCTCATAGATTTAATTTTACAGTGAATTTTACAGAATGAAAGACCTGATAATCAATATTGCTGATTCCGAATTAAAGGGCATAGCCGAAGCTGTGACAGACGGAAGACGGCTTACCTCTGCCGAAGCGCTCATCCTTTACAGAAAGGCAGACCTGTCACTGATGGCACTGCTGGCAACCACAGTCAAGAGGAAAAAAAGCGGTGATGCTGTCTTCTTCAACAGGAATTTTCACATCGAGCCTACAAATATCTGCGTCTTTAACTGCAGGTTCTGCTCCTACCATAAGGCCGAAGGTGATCCGGAAAGCTGGGAACTGACTGAAAATGAGATTCTGAATATCATAAGGCGTTTTGACGGCGTGCCCGTAACCGAGGTCCACATAACCGGTGGTGTCCATCCATCGCGAGACATTTATTATTATGCGAAGATACTCTCCTCAATCAGGAAAGCCCGTCCTGACATCAGCATCAAGGCCTATTCGGCTGTGGAGCTCGACTATATGATAAAGGAGGCAGGGATGTCATATACCGAAGGAATCAGACTGCTTCATGAGCATGGCCTCGACTCCATCCCCGGCGGAGGTGCGGAGATCTTCGACCCTGAACTCCGGCGAAGGATATGTCCCGAAAAGGCTGATGCTGAAACATACCTAGCCATCCATGAGGCTGCCCATAATCTCGGACTGAGTTCCAATGCCACAATGCTCTACGGCCACGCCGAGAGTCCTGCACAGCGAATTGACCATATGCTGCGGCTCAGGGACCTGCAGGACCGAACAGGCGGGTTCAATGCCTTCATCCCTCTCAAGTTCAGGCGTGAAAACAACCGCATGTCAAATATTGTCGAGGTACCGGTGACAGAAGACATGCGCAATTACGCCCTCTCACGGATCTTCCTCGATAACTTCAGTCATATCAAGGCATACTGGCCGGCGATCGGCAGGAACAGCGCACTCATGAGCCTCGCCTTCGGCGCAGATGACCTTGACGGAACAATTGATGACACAACTAAAATATACTCTATGGCAGGTGCAGAGGACGAAAGGCCGGCGCTTTCAACCGCTGAACTGGTTGCCATGATACGGTCTGCCGGATTCAGGGCCGTGGAGCGCGACACCAACTACCGCACCGTGAAGGAGTGGTAGAAAACCCTCATTCCCGCGATATAATTTTTATCTTTGAGGCACCGTTAATAATCTAATACTTCATCACACGATGAGCGTCAAGGAATTTTTCAAGAGCCGGGTCTTCTGGAAACAGCTGGGCCTTGCAATGGTCATAGGCGTTGGCATCATTCTGGTTCTTATTATCTGGCTCAATATCTATACCCGCCACGGACAGTCGAGACCTACCCCGGAAATAAGGGGTCTGACAATCAGGGAAGCAGAACATGTTGCCGGCAAGAACAGGATGAAGCTGCAGATAATTGACTCTGTGTACACCACTGTTGTACCTCGCGGATGCGTGGCTGAACAGACACCGCTCCCGGGACACAGGGTCAAGAAGGGACGGACAATCCAGGCCACCATAAACGCTTTTAATCCGGAGATGGTAGCTGTTCCTGACCTCGTCGGACTACCACGGCGCCAGGCTCTCTCAATAATAGAAACAGCCGGATTGCAGATCGGACAGCTCAATTATGTCCCTGACCTGACGGTCGACTTCGTACTGAAACAGACAATTCACGGCCGCGAGGTGGCTCCCGGTGACTCTGTCCAGAAAGGGATGGTGGTTGACCTGGTCCTTGGTCGCGGGCTGAGCAGCCAGCGTACAACCCTTCCCAGACTCACCGGCCTCACCCTTGATGAGGCCCGAAATGAGATCCTTGGTGCATCCCTGAACCTGGGTGCCTATGTCTTTGATGCCACAGTACTGACAGGAGAGGACTCCCTGAATGCCTTTGTCTTCAAACAGAACCCGGAATACCGCAGTGAAGCCTCGGTTCAGCTCGGATCAGCCGTATATATCTGGCTGACAACCGACAGCCTCAGGATGCCTTCAGACACAATCAGCACAGATACGATAGCATCTGAAGGTGAGATTGGGGAACCTGACAAAGACCTTACACGCTGACAATGAGACATGCCCGGGTCATATATCTCCTGCTCTTCGCACTGCTCACTGTCAACGCATCTGCGCAGGAGGTCATTACCGGGCTGGTGCGGAACAGGCTGATTGAGTCAGCCCGTCCGTCAACTCCGGTACTTAAAGGCGCCACTGCTGAAGAACCTGTTTCGCTTCCCTTCAGCGATGACTTTTCCGGTGACAGCATCTGGCCTTCAACAGCCAGGTGGACTGACCTGCAGGTTTTTGTAAATAACACATTCTCAGTCAAACAGCCATCGGCCGGTATCGCCACCTTCGACTGCCTTGACGAAAGGGGATACCTGCATACCGGGGCATCACAGACAGTGTTTGAGGCTGACCACCTCACCTCACGAACAATCAACCTGGCATACCTCCCCTCCGACAGCCTGTTTATCAGCTTCCTGTATGAGGCTGGAGGCATTGCTGACCTGCCGGAGGCCGATGACAGTCTGACCCTTAACTTCTGGGCTCCGGGTGAGGAGAAATGGTACAGCATATGGCGTGCCACCGGTAAGAAGACTGCCGGTTTCGTCAATGTGATTGTCCCGATAACGGACCCCAGATACCTGGTGAACGGCTTCCGGTTCAGATTCACTTCCTATGCCTCGCTTTCAGGTGTTGTCTCTGATCCGTCACGGGCAACGAATGCCGACCAGTGGAATATTGACCATGTGCTTCTAGATAAAGGGCGTTCAGTACATGACACCGTAATCCACGACGTTGCTCTTACCCTTCCGCAGAGATCACTTGTGAAGGAATATGAAGCGATCCCATGGAGGCATTTCAGGCAGGCATATCTCTCAGCCATGAGCCCTGTGGTGCCGGTAACCTACAGGAACAATGACACTATCATCCGAAACGTCACAAGACATATCAGGATAACAGACATGTCAACCGGTGCGGTAGTGCGCGAATTCGACGCAGGAGCCTCCAACACCGACCCGCTGACAGACGTAAAATACGAAGCCCCGCTGCTGTATACCTATAATTCGTCATCTCCTGCAGATACGGCTCAGTTCCTGGTGACAGTTTCCCTTATCACTGACGACTTCGACCCGAAGCAGAATGATACCCTTAAATATATCCAGCGGTTCTCTGACTATTTCGCTATTGACGATGGTACGGCAGAAGCAGGCTACGGAATCAATGGCCAGGGCTCACGCAATGCAATGACAGCCCTACGGTTCAGATCGTTCCTTCCTGACTCGGTTACCGGAATCAGCTTCTGCTTCAATGATGCATATGACAATGCCAACCAGCGCGGATTCGACTTGATGGTCTGGGCTGATGACAACGGAAGCCCCGGTATCCTGCTGGGCAGCAGTACCGGACCCATTGCTGCTCCCTCAGGAGATATCAACGGATTTGTGACATACCGGTTTAACAAACCGGTGAGGGTGACTGACTACTTCTGGATTGGCTGGAGACAGGCTTCGGAAACTTACCTTAATATTGGCCTTGACCTCAATACGGCGCCTGCCGGAAGACATTATTTCCTGCTTAGCGGTGAATGGCAGGAGAGCCAGGCTCCCGGTGTGATTATGATACGCCCTGTAATGAAGGGAAGCGGATCACCCACCTCATCTGACAACGGCACCCTTGTAAACGACATGTTCTCACTGTATCCCAACCCCACCAACGGATATGTGACACTCATACCTTCTGACAGGGCACCTGACGACTTCCTGATTGATGTGATCTCAGCTTCGGGAGCAAGGGTTATGTCGCTTGGTAAAACAGACCGGCCTGATCTCAGCAGCCTTGCAGCCGGCACTTACATGCTGGTCATCAGGTCAAGGGATGGCAGGCCGCTGTCACTTCTTCGGGTAATTAAGGTTAACTGATCCGGGAGATGGCAGAAGAGGAGATCTCCGGTACCCGGGAGCAGGGTAAGTTCCGGGAGCCAGAATACAAAAAGGAATCAGAACAAGATTTTGAGCCTGCGCAGTATGCAGGCCAGGAGCCGGAACCGGAGCAGGAACCGGATCAGGACCAGGAAAGTCAGGAGCAGGAACTTTATGAGCACTACCGGTATGTCGTTGATCCAGGGCAGTCGATGCTCCGGATAGACAAATACCTCTCCAAACGGATCGAAAACGTCTCCCGCACCCGCGTTCAGGCTGCGG
>JAKAXP010000112.1 GCA_021816545.1 Bacteroidota bacterium | reverse complement strand
ATGCCAGCTTCTCGAGCAGCAGCTTGTCGTCATACCGGCTTGCCGAGTATATCTTTTTATTTTTCGGGGTGATGAAGTCTATCTCCAGGGAGCAGTCGTTGAGCAGCATGCGCGTATTGTCGATGACTTGCGGCCACATTGAGAAGGGGCGGAGAACTTCATTTGGAGGGATAATGTACTCGTCGGGTAAGCCGGTCATTTCCACTGAAAGGCGGCTGAGGAGGATGTTGTTGTCCACGGCGCGCAGGCTGCGGTGAACGGGGTAGTCAGCCGGCGATTCGATTGTGACGGGATGGAGGATTACGCATTTCGACAGATCGCTCTTTTTCATTGATATAAGGCGGCCGGCGGCAGATGGGCGTATGCCGGTAAATTCGTTGTCGTGCAGGGGAGTATGGGGAGCGCCGCCGGCCGGGTAGATGACGTACGCGTTCGGAAAGGAGGGAGGGCGCAGGGGGAGAGGCTCGCCGGAGATGTTATGGCGGGTGAGGAACTCGTTCAGCTCGCGGAATCCCTCGTTGTTTCGTGCTATGCCTGTGTAAAGCAGCCTGTTGCCATCACGGAACTCGATCCCGGCCGCCGGGGTGATGCTGCGGCTGCGGCACTCACGCACGAAGTCGGGTACCCCGGTGGTGTTGTTTATGTCAGTCAGCACCATGTGCTCCACGCCCGCAGCCGCAGCGAGCTCAGAAAGGCGCTCCACGGATAGGGTGCCGTAACGGAGGCTGTAATATGAGTGGCAGTTGATGTACATTGTCTGAAGGTCTGAAAGTCTGTCGCTTTGCTCCGTCTGAAGTCTTAAATCGAGAGGTCTTGCAGTCTTGCAGTCTTGCAGTCTGAAAATCCTTTGACTCCCAGACTCTCAGACTCTCAGACTCTCAGACTCTCAGACCTAATATCTCCATCCCCGTAATCTCTCCTCCATGCGTGATTTCTCGGCCAGCAACTCCGTCGCCTTTCTGAGCTCGCGCTCGCTCCGCTCCGCGACGGTCATCACCCCGGCGGCCCGGCGTATGGCATGACGGCCGAAACGGCCCCGCAAACGGTCCATCGTCATATACAGACTCACCATCTCAGGTGTGTCTTCGAACATATTCAACTGCTGCACTCCCCGCACCAGGCCGCTCACCTTCACACCGATGAGCCTGATGAGCATACGCCTCTGCCAGAGCCGCCTGAACAGACTCTGCGCCTCACTGATGAGCACATGATCAAAGGCAGTGTAGGGTATCCGCTGTTGCAGCGTGTGAGTGTCAAAGTCTGAATACCTTATCCGCACCGTGAGACACGATGCCAGCTTCTCCTGCCGGCGCAGCTCATAGGCCAGCTTCTCGGTCATACTCACGATCATCTGGTTGAGCATCACCGTGTCAGTGGTGTCACGGTCAAAGGTGTGCTCGGTGCTGATCGACTTCTGCTCGGAGTAGCTGATGACCGGCGTGTTGTCAATGCCGTTGGCCTTCTTCCATATCTCCATGCCGTTCTGTCCCATGAGCGACTCCAGCATCTCGGCAGGGATGACACGCAGCGTATGTATCGTGGAGATGCCCATCGAGCGCAGCGTGTGATATGTCTTCTGGCCTATCATCGGTATCTTCCTTATTGACAGCGGGTCAAGGAAGGGGATTACATACTGCTGCGCCACCTCCCTCTCGCCGTTGGGCTTCGCTTCGCCGGCAGCAATCTTCGAGACGGTCTTGTTGACCGACAGCCCTATTGAGATAGGGAGCCCCGTTTCCTTTATGATAGTGTCGCGCAGCTCATGCGACCAGCCGGCACATCCGTGGAAACGCTCCATCCCGGTGAGATCGATGTAGTGCTCATCAACCGATGCCTTCTCATATAGCGGAGCCCTTTCGGCGATGATGTCGGTGACCATCCTCGAGTACTTTGTGTACATCTCCATATCGCCGCGGATAAAGACAGCCTCGGGACACATGGCACGGGCCATCTTCATCGGCATGGCCGAGCTGACGCCGAAGCTGCGCGCCTCGTAACTGCAGCTCGAGACCACACCGCGGTCAGAGCTGCCACCGATGATCACGGGGCGGCCGTTGAGACGGCTGTCACGAACCCTCTCCACCGACACGAAGAAGGTGTCAAGGTCAAGATGCAGTATGCTCCGTGTGTCCATAGCCAATAGGTCTGAAGGTCCGAAAGTTTCAAGGTCTGTCCGCCTTGGCGGACGTCTTGCAGTCCTGCAGTCACACAATCAAAACCGCAGGACCTTCAGACATCAGACCTTCAGACTCTCAGACTTTTTTTTCATTTTCTGCTTGCTATTTCAAAAACTTAATTTATCTTTGATTAGAAATTAATCAAACTTGTGATTACAATATAATCAATTTTTGCAATATGTACTTCGCATCGAACATAAAATTTTTGAGAAAGCGCCGCGGGCGCACTCAGGATGACGTGGCGTCGGCCCTTCAGATGAAGCGGCCAACACTCAGCGGCTATGAGAACGGTGTGGCACAACCAGGCATCGAGGCACTGGTGGCCTTTTCGGGCTACTTCAACATCTCGCTTGACACCCTTCTCAAGGTTGATCTCACCCGCCTCTCAGAGAGCCAGCTCGGGGAGCTCGAGAGGGGATATGACGCATATATTAAAGGCAGTAACCTCAGGGTTCTGACAACCACCGTTGCCCCTGACAACCGGGAGAACATAGAGCTTGTCAGCGAAAAGGCCAAGGCAGGCTATACAACCGGCTATGCCGACCCGGAGTTCATTGGCGACCTTCCCCTGTTCAACCTGCCTTTCCTGTCGCCCAACCGCAAGTACCGCACATTCCAGCTTAAGGGAGATTCCATGCTGCCAATACCTGACAGGTCATGGGTGACGGGAGAATTCCTTCAGGACTGGCATGACATCCGGAGCGGACAGGCATATATAATTCTAACCTCCAATGACGGCATAGTATTCAAGGTGGTTGAGAACAACATCGAAAAAAGCGGCCGCCTTGTTCTCTATTCCCTGAATCCTCTCTATGAACCCTATGAGGTACATGTCAGCGATGTGAGGGAGATATGGAAGTTTGTCCATTATATAAGTGACGAACTGCCGGAACCGGTGCTGCCCGAGAAACAGCTTCTCAGGACAGTCGCCTCCATGAAGCAGGACCTGTACCAGCTTAAAAAGAGCATCGGGCGCGATATTGAGGATGCAAAGGAGCTGTAGTTATGAAGCTTATGCTTTATAAAAAAACAGGTGCCGGCAGGGGTTTATAGCACGATATTTGCGGCTTTGCATGTGTCCTGAAAACATTTACTCAAAACAATGCTGCCATGAAGAAAGCCGCCATTCTGCTGATAATCCTTTTTCTGCCGGCCTGCGGCGAGGCATTCAGCCAGATACAGGTCAGTATCAAAGCAAGGAACCGCACCACGGGTGACACCATTACCATAAAAAGTGTTACAAGGCCCCACGGACTGCTTGCCGTTCAGACTGATCCTGATCCGCAAACGGGAAAAGCATTCAGCATTCCCTATGCCGTTCTCAGGAATTACAGGTTTATCCCTGAGAACATTGAATCATTGTGGCAAAAGAAAATCCTTGAGTCAGGTGTGTATGAAAACATCCTGAAATCGGGATACAGCTATGACCGCCGGTATAATATGGAGGAATTGATGAAGGATTACCTGAGTCAGGCAGAAAAGAACAATTCGTTTTTCATTGACAGCTACCTCGAGGCCCGTCTTTACGCTATACTCAGGAAGGTATATCCGGTCAGGCATACCGACAGGCGTCCCGGCGTCCTGAGCCTCAGGATTCTATCCAACATCACACCTGATGCCTGGGTAGGCCCAGACGGTACCATGATAATTTCAACCGGTATGATTTCAGCACTGAACGGTGAGGATGAGCTAATGGCGCTGATGGCCCAGGAGGTGGCACATTTTGCCCTTGACCATCACCTCGTTAATTACAGCAATACGCTCATGGCAGGAGTAATACCTGCATTGGGTAACCTTATAAGGTACAGCACGGAACAGGAACTGGAGGCTGACAGATGTGCCTGCGATGTACTTGGAATGTACGGTTTGAATCCCTCTGTACTGGGTTCCGCGCTCAGCAATGTCATTGCCTTTGGCGAATTAATGGGTAATTACTACCTCGGGACTACCACGGGATTCTTCCCTGATGCTGCAACAAGGGCGGTCTCATACTCCGGCAAGGTATCTGAAATATCGGCTGATTTTGATAAACTGATTGCCCCGGTTATATCATACAATGCCTACAGCGCATATAACCAGTCACAATACCTTCTCTGCAGGCGTTTGCTTGAAAGAAATATCGCCTCCGGGGAGGCATCTGCAGATGAGATGGTGCTTCTCTCCCAGGCAATGATGAATTTGTCAGGGTCAGACGCCGGGGATGAGGAAGCCCTGGCCGTAATACGCTCAGTAACAACAGGCATGACCGCTCCACCTACCGTGGCATTTAAACAGGAGGCACTTCTCCTTATGAGGATGGGGCGCTTCAGTGATGCCGGGAACACGCTCCACAGATATGAAGAAGCCCTCTCCGGGGATGAACAAATGTACAGATCCATGCCAGGCGACCAGTCCCGGATGCTTGAGTACCTGGCTTCGGAGAAGGAGTGGGTAGCCAGGACACTGAAAAGATGACTTCAAGGTGCTCCCGTTCGATCCCCGGGACCTGCGGTATCATCGAAGCGATTCTGCCTTCCGGAGTGTGATATTTGCAATCCCGTCAGTATATACCTGCATCCCGGGCAAAATATAAGACCCGTTCAAACGTTTCATTATCCAGATATACATTCATTATGCCTGGAAAAGACTATAACCCGGCAATGCATACAGCCGAGCATATCCTTAACTCAGTAATGGACAAGATGTACCATTGCGGAAGATCATTCTCAAGTCATATTGAAAGCAGGAAAAGCAAATGTGACTACCGTATCAAGAAAGGATTGTCGCACAAGGAGGTCTTTGCGGTTGAAAGAACTGTAAATGAGATCATAAAAATGAACATACCGGTGGGAGAGGAGCTTGTGAGCAGGAGGGAGGCTGACAAAAAGTATTTCACCGGAAAACTGCCTGAGGACGCCGGTGATACAATCCGGATAATTACTATTGGCAACTTCGATGCCTGTCCGTGCATAGGTCAGCATGTGTCAAATACATCAGAAATAGGCTCATTTTCAATCACTTCAGCCGATTTTAATGACGGTGTGCTCCGTATCAGGTTCAGGCTCCTGGAACATGATGCGCCGGAGCAGGAAATCCGGCAGCCAGCATAGATCAGCTTCCTAAAACAGGAATAAAAAAAACCGGCTATCGCCGGTCTTTTTATTTTGATTCCCGGGCTCAGGAATGAATCTGCTGCGCCCGGGGAGTAAAATTCACAGGATTCTATTCCTGGGTCAGTTTGATTATCATGTCAATTATTCCAGGGATATCGCCATCAGCAATTTTACCCTTGTAGACGCCTCTGACAACCCGCTCCTTGTCAACAATTACAATTGAGTAGCTGTCCATCGGCATACCCCAGCTGTCATGAAGCAAACCCTTGTAGTCAAACAGGATTGTGGTATCATACTTTTTTGCCTTTCTGCCTGCAATTGCACGTACCAGTCCGTCAGGCAGCTTGGTCGACTTCAGGTCTACGATCCCAAAACCCTTGAATGAGTTCTTGTCGATGACCTTGTCAATGTCAACAGCCTTGTCGATGGCATCATTGAACGGATCATTCAGATCGTCATTGTCTGGATCTACATAGTTGATCTGCAGTAC
Organism: Bacteroidota bacterium; assembly: GCA_021816545.1. Classification (GTDB taxonomy): domain Bacteria; phylum Bacteroidota; class Bacteroidia; order Bacteroidales; family VadinHA17; genus SR-FBR-E99. The sequence continues at coordinate 1,796 of JAKAXP010000112.1, read as the reverse complement.
TTTCCCTGGCCAGGAGTTCATTGTGAAGTCCTTTTTGTCAGCATCGGTAAGCACCCATTCCGGGGCTTTCTTTCCGACCTCGAGCTTGCCCTGGGCTGCGGCAAACGGCAGTATCAAAGCTGCCAGGATAACGGTGAACAACAGTTTTTTCATTTTCGCAGTTTCTTAAATTTAGTCGAAGATAGTATTTTTTAACATTCATGCACATAAGCATGAAAAATGTGTAGGGAGTCAGGTCTGCTGAAACACAGTCTGATTAACGGCCTATAATACCCGGGTGCTGACAGAGACTTGCGGCAAGCATCGGATAATTCTGTGACTGTCCTGCAGGCTGACAGGTGCACCGGATCCCGGGCGTGGAGAAAATTACTTTCCCGAAGTAAGGAAATCATTCAACGGTTTCATTGCACGGAATGCCCCTGTTACCGTCGCAAAGAATCCTTGCGAGATTACTTCCGCATCCGTGAACTGCCTTTCAGCAAGGAAGCTCTTCATCTTAATGAGCTCAATATGCGGATTATCCTTTGCATATCCGCGAGGCGGAACCTTAAGCCTTTCGCCTTCAAGGCCGCTGAAAAAGCTCCTGTAGTCACGGCTGCTGATTATTCTGACCAGCCTGTCACCGTTTTCTGAAATGTTTTCCCGAATGGCGCTTAGCCACGGTGCAGGAGGAATGTAGGCACCTCCGGCAACAAATGACTGTCCTGGTTCTATATGGAGGTAATAGCCCGGAAATTTGTCTCCGTTCTTCTTGCCGCCGCGTACCATGAAAGCACCGAAATTGGTCTTGTAAACTGATTTGTCGTGGGAAAACCGGGTGTCACGGTTTATCCTGAAGATGCAGCTTTTCGCCTCCAAACCCCTGTATATCGGTTCAAAGGTGACTATTTCATCAATTACAGCCTGTACGAAGCGGATATAGTTCTCACGGGCTGCCTCATAGCGTGAACGGTTCTCTGCAAACCAGAGCCTGTCATTATGGCGGCTCAGGTCAGCAAGAAATTTGATTGTGGTCTGCTCAATGGTTATCATAAGAGTAATTGGATTGAACTGCAAAATACCAGCTTACTTATTTAAATAATTGATATACAGCATATCAGGATTAATAAATAATATCTGTAAAGCTACATAAATTATTAAAATGACACCCAGGATATCATTTTGTCAGCTGGTATTAAACAAAACTGCAATGAGAATGTTTAACTTTTATATAATCAGAATAATAACTAAAAATTTCCCACATGAACAGAAATGCACTCATGAACTCCATATTGCTGGGTGCAGCAATACTGATTCTTTCCGGTTGTTCGAAACCTGAGAAACCTGACAGTTTCGTCTATACAGTCAATGAATATCCTCTTGATCAGGGGTTTATTCATAATTACGGTATGCCTGAAGGTGCAACCGGGTACAACTTTGATGTGACAATCCATTCTCTGGGAGTCAGTTACAACCGGGACCGGCATGAATTCCTGGGAACGGGACATCTTGTATTTTTTCAGATGTTCACATCTTCAGCCACAGAATTGTCTTCGGGGACATATCAGTTCAGCACGGATGAAGCCGGAGCACCGTTCACATTCAATGTGGCCAACTTCGGGATGAACATAGATTTCACAGCGGAAACAGGAACAATTGTGAGTGCGGTATCCGGAACGGTTAAGGTATCAGGCAGCGGTGACCACCGGACATTTGACTTTGAATGCATAACTGCCACAGGCGAAAAAATCACCGGTCATTTCAGTGGCTGGATCCCGGCATATGACATGAGGGGGAGCCGGAAATAGAAAATCACA